>DIFH01000061.1 GCA_002427615.1 Paludibacter sp. UBA5753 | reverse complement strand
AGGATAAGGCGGAAAGTTGGGTTAAAAAATAGCAACGATTCAATTTAATGTTATTTTTTGTTAAATTCCGGTTAATTAATCAATTATTTTATTATATAATTTGGATTTTAAAAAAATAAACTTTTAATTTGCAAAACTAATTAAATATTAATTATAATGGCAATGAATTACAAATTAATTTCATTTTAAATGAGAGACTCATGTTTTAATCGAGTTGAACTCTATGCTCACCCCACTCGTGAAGATACGTGTAAAGGCAAAAAACAATAAAAAATTATCGATGGAAAGCCTAACATTTTATAAAATTATCCTATGACAATCTATTCACGAAGAAAATTTTTAAAAACGGCAACCGCAAGTGCCGCCGGGTTGACATTCGTACCTAACAGTATAGCCGAAATAAAGGTTAAACCAGAAAGAGACAGTGTCTTTCTGTGAAGTCTGAACAATTTACATAACGGATAAATACAAAATGTTTTAGCAAATAATAGCGTAAAAAGAGTTCTTTGACATATTGGAGAGAAAAAAACTTACAGCAACCAGTCGATAATATTGACCACTTGGATGCTTCGTTCTGGCGCTTGTAGCAGAATAATATCCGATTCTCCTCGGGTAAGGATAGATCCTTCGGATAAATGGTACGTATCCATCGCTTCCAGCAGACCCTCCTTTTCTCGTGCATAGTTCTCAGGCGTCAGAAATTCGCATACTTGTATCACACTTATAATTTTATTGTGTTGCAGGCAGACGAAATCGCACTCTTTCATTTTTTTATGAAAGTAAACCTGATAGCCTCGCCGACGCAGTTCGATAAACACCATGTTTTCTAACAGTCGCCCGCTATCTTGAGAAAAGCGGAAAGCCACTCTGGAGCTGAGTCCATTGTCTATGCAATAAATTTTCTTGTTGGACTCATATTGCTTTTTGAGTGAATAGTCATATTTGGGAACTTGAAAAAGCAAAAAAGAGGCTTCCATATATGAGAGATAATTCTTGGTGGATGTGTCGCTTTTTATACCCAACAGTTGGGAGATATTTCGGTAGCTGAATTCTTTTCCTATATTGGAAAGGGCATAATGCGCCAGTTCGCGAAATGCTTTTTTTTCTTGAATGGCATGGCTGAAAAGAATATCCTTATAGAGGAGATTTTCATAAAGCGTCGTGTATGCGGCGGACGAAACGTTCCCATTGGGGGATGTTCTGTATTTCGTCTATAATAACGTTCCGACTGGCATTTTGCTTGTGCCAGAGGGTAAGAAGAGTAGAAAAATCGGATACTTCGAAATGAAGGAGTCGTTCGTCGTCAAAATTGGCATAGACGAAATCATTGCCCAAACGATCGGCAAACTGACGCAGTAAGGTGGATTTACCACAACGGCGCACCCCCGAGACAATGACAATTTGTTCGCTGTTCAGGTAAATATCAAAATCTATTTGTCGCAAAACGCCCGGCGCTCGGGATGAAAACAACACCCTTTGATCGGAAACGACAAAGTCCAAATCATATTCATTTATCATAAAACTAACATTTGAAATGTGAATTGTAGCGCAAGACTAACATTTGAAATGTGAATATGCAAATTAATCTCTCCAATAATTATCGAAGTACAATAAATTTTTTAACAATATGAAACGAGCAAAAATGGTATTTATTGCACTGTCCTGCCTTTTATTAAGTGCCGGCTGTGTACAAAACCACACGAAACCCAAAGTTGAGAAACAAGGATGGCATTTATCCATGCAGTCCTATACGTTTCATTTATTTTCGGTAATGGAATCCCTGGACAAAACACAAGAGCTGGGAATCAAATTCATTGAAATTTATCCGGGTCAAAAGCTCGGAGATGAATTCGGAGAGGAAACATTTGGATACCAACTCAACGAAAATCAGATGAAAAAAATTAAGGATGCTGCTACCGCCAGAAACATAAAAATCATCTCTTCAGGGGTATGGACAGCTAAAAGTGAAGAATGGGAAAAGATTTTTTCTTTTGCAAAGAAAATGGGGATGGAATTTATCACGGCAGAACCAGCCCATGAAGATTGGGATTTGATAGAAAATCTTGCAAAGAAGTACAAGATAAAAGTAGCCGTACATAATCATCCCAACGAAAATTCCTATTGGAAACCGGAAATTCTTCTGAACGATATTCAGGCGAGGAGCAAATTGCTGGGAGCTTGTGCCGATGTGGGTCATTACAAAAGGATGAATCTGGATCCTATCCTTTGTCTAAAACAACTTGAGGGAAGAATTATCTCCTTGCATTTTAAGGATATCGCCCCTCAGGGTGAAGCGAACACACTGGAAGATGTAGTTTGGGGAACAGGGATTCTAGACATAAAAGTAATGGTCGAGGAACTCAAACGGCAAAATTTCAAGGGATATTTCACCATTGAATACGAAGCCAATTGGGAAAATAACTTACCCCAAATAAAAGAATCGATAGAGTATTTTAACAATGGAGTTGAAGGACTTTGAAGTAAAATTTATTTAATATACCCATCCGTGATTTTTGATTTAATTAATGATTAACAAAAAAGCAAATGAAAAACAATAAACAATTTTTGAAGTGTGGAAATAGGGATACACGATTCCTATTTTTATCACTGTTCTTTTTCTCAACGCTTATCTCTTATGCACAGGTGAATGTAGGAGGAAAAGTTGTCGACCTCAACGGTGAAACGCTTATAGGAGTGAATGTGATAGTGAAAGATTCTCGTCAGGGAACTGTGACCGACATAGACGGAGAATTCAGCCTATCAGTACCTTCCTCAAACAATACACTGGTTTTTTCCTATGTGGGATTTAAAGAACAAGAAATACCGCTACAAGGCAGGAATTTCCTGAATGTCACACTGGAACAGGATACGGAACTTCTTGATGAGGTGATTGTGGTGGGTTACGGCACACAAAGGAAAACAAGCGTAACGGGAGCCGTTTCTACACTATCCGATACCGAGCTTATCAAAGCGCCTGTTGTCGGCGTAACCAACGTATTGGGAGCAAGAGTAGCCGGTGTAACCATGCTACAACAATCCGGACAACCGGGACAGGATGCTGCATCACTTCTCGTAAGAGGTGAGGGAGCTACATATATTGTAGATGGCGTTATCAGGAGTATCAACGAAATTGATCCGAACGAAATTGAGTCTATCTCAATCCTGAAGGATGCCACATCTGCTTCGGTATATGGCTTGAATGCAACCTCAGTGGTTATTGTGACCACTAAAAGGGGGAAAGAGGGTAAGCTTGGTATTGGATACAATGGCTCATACGGTATCAGTCAGAACGCCA
>DIFH01000016.1:23624-39050 GCA_002427615.1 Paludibacter sp. UBA5753 | reverse complement strand
CTTTTCAATTAATATAAACACACGTGTGCAGGAAATTATAGACTTGACTCCAAATTCTCTTCGAATATCCGATAAACCATATATCGTAATCTTACATGGAAAGGGAAACAAAGAAAGAATAGTTCCACTCTCGGATAGTATAAGTAGTTTGTTAAATGAGTATCTCAGGCGTTTTGGATTGAATAGACGTGAGAATACTACGAAACCATTGTTCCCGAACCCACAGCATAATCCGTTGACAAGAAATGGAATAAATGATATGCTTATAAAGTACGTAAAAATGGCTAAACAAGAAAATCCAGGATTAATACCAAATGGGTTAAGTTGCCACTCATTGAGGCACTCAAAAGCTATGGGTCTTCTTGAGTCTGGCATAGAACTTATACATATAAGAGACTTTTTAGGTCATAAATCAGTCATAACAACTGAAATTTATGCAAGAGTAAATCCTAAGTTTATTTTTGAAGCAGTGAAAAGTGCTTATGTTGAAATAAATCTGGAAGTTCCTGTATGGGTCGGAAATAAAGTTTTATTAGAAAAGCTAAGGGAACTAACTAAGTAAAATATTATGCGAAGTTTTTAGTTATTTAAATCCGTTTATATCAATATCTAAGCTGGAAACTTCGCATAATGTAAATGTTAGGATAATCTGCATTATCATAAGTTTCGCATAATGCCGATGCAATTCTGGATAGATTGGTACATACTTCGTATAGAATTGAATTAAAAGGTGAAAGTCTAAGAAAAAAACGGTAATTTTGTCAGTCGATTGTGTTTTTTGATTCAAAACCTAAGGGATGGTCAGTATCACCGGAATTTAACAAAAAAAGTGGTCAGTATCGCCGGAATATCCACTAAACAGTTAAATATCTATGAAAGCAGGTGATTTTGGGTTTAAATTGAAAAGAGTAAACCCATAAATAGCTGGATTTCAGCAATAGTATTTTTAGGAATGCTTCAAGGCTAATTATTTTTTGCCTTGAACGCCAATGCGTACATTTTCATTTGCTTGACCATAGCCACTAAACCGTTGGAGCGGGTGGGAGAGAGATGTTCTTTCAAGCCGATCCTGTCAATAAAATAAAGTTCGGTGTTCAGTATTTCGTCGGGTGTATGTCCTGACATTACATGAATCAGTAACGAAACAATTCCTTTTACCAATATCGCGTCACTTTCGCCCTGATAGGTAATAATGCCATTGTTGTATTCTGCATTCAACCACACGCGGCTCTGGCAACCTTCGATTATATTTTGCGGCGTTTTGTGCTTTTCTTCAAGCGGTTCGAGCGAGTTTCCCAAATCGATTAATAACGCGTATTTATCCATCCAATCATCAAACTGACTGAATTCATCAATAATCTCGTCCTGAATTTCGTTTATTGTCATATTTAATTTGTAAAGTTTATAAAGTTAAAAGTAACAGGAATAATGTCAAAAGTCTAATATCCTGGTTCTTGATTCTTGATTCTTGGTTCTTGGCTCTTGGTTCTTGGTTCTTGGTTCTTGATTCTAACTCAGCATCCCCGCCACCCTTTTCAGAGCTTCGATAAAAATATCGATTTCTTCTTTGGTATTATAAAAGGCAAACGAAGCGCGAACAGTTCCCGGAATGCCAAGCGAATCAATCAGCGGTTGGGCGCAATGATGTCCGGTACGAACGGCAATGCCCAGTTTGTCGAGCAACATGCCAATGTCGTAAGGATGAATATTCCCAACCAGGAACGAAACGACCGAACTTTTTTCTCGGGCCGTTCCGATAATACGCATATTCTCAATTTCGAGCAAACGGTGTGTGGCATATTCAGTCAGTTCATGTTCGTAAGCGGCAATTTCGTCGATGCCGATTTCCTGTACATAACGCAACGCTTCAGCCATAGCCGTTGAACCGATATAATCAGGCGTCCCGGCTTCGAATTTGAAAGGCAATTCGTTGTAAGTTGTTTTTTCGAAAGTTACGGTGGCAATCATTTCGCCTCCGCCCTGATAAGGCGGAATGGCATTCAACCATTTTTCCTTGCCGTAAAGCGCCCCGATACCCGTCGGACCATAAATTTTATGCCCTGAAAAAACATAAAAATCAGCATCCAGATCAATAACATTCACCTTGATGTGTGGAACTGCCTGCGCGCCATCTACCAAAACCGGGATGTTTTTTTCGTGTGCCAGTCGAATGATTTCCCGAACCGGATTGATTGTTCCCAAAACATTAGAAACATGCGTTACCGAAACTATTTTTGTGCGCTCGTTCAGTAACGATTTATAGGCTTCCATTTCCAATTCGCCCTTTTCGTTCATTGGAATTACGCGCAGTGTCATGCTTTTGCGCTCGCAAAGCATTTGCCAGGGCACAATATTGGAATGATGCTCCATGACCGAAACAATCACTTCATCGCCCGCTTTACAGAAAGCTTCGCCAAACGAAAATGCCACGAGATTGATGGCTTCGGTAGTGCCACGTGTAAAAATGATTTCCTCCTGTTTGCCGGCTCCCAAAAATTCGGCAACCGATTTACGGGCAACTTCGTGTGCTTCAGTGGCTTTTTGGCTCAGGTAATGAACGCCGCGATGGATATTGGCATTCAGATGATAATAACCTTGTTCGATTTTTTCAACAACGCAGCGAGGTTTTTGTGTTGTTGCGGCGTTGTCGAAGTAAATCAGCTGTTTATTGTATATTTTTTCGGTCAGAATAGGAAAATCTGCCCGTATTTGTTCTATCTTTTCTGTGTTCATGTTTATGAAACTGATTGCAGTATGCTTTTGTTTTGCAAAAGTACAAAAAAATGCAGAAAGCGATGCCCTTTAAATTTACTGAAAAAGGCGAAGAAGGTAAGTTTTAAACCGTTCTTTACAATTTAAGACGTCTAAAAAACTTCTGCCAGCTGTCGGATGACGGGTGAGGAGTACATTTATTTCCTCACCGTACCTGTATATCCGCTTTCGGTTTTTACAAGTTCGAAGATTTTATCCGGCTGTAAATTTTCCTCGTCGCGATGCGAAACATAAATAATAGCAATTTGTTTTTCGGAAGCAATGGCTTTTACCATGTCGATAAAAAGGCGACTGTTTGCGTCGTCGAGTTCGATGGTTGGTTCGTCGAGGATAAGCAGCGGCGGATGTTTCACCATGGCGCGCGCCACCATCACCATACGTTGCTGGCCGAGCGAGAGGTTTTGAAAAGTCCTGTTGCGGAACGAAGCGCCCAGCATGTCGAGCCAGCCGCGGGCAATGTCCTTTTGTAAATCCGATGGTTCGATATAAAGTCCGACCGAATCGTTGAGTCCAGAGATAATCATATTTTCCACCGTGTCGACGCGCGTAAATTGATGAATCATGTCCGGTGTGAAATAACCGATTTGCCGTTTGATGTCCCAAATAGATTCACCCGAACCTTTTTTCCGTCCGAAAAGCATCATATTCTGACCGTAAGCCTTGGGATTATCACCGGTAATCATAGAAATCAAAGTGCTTTTCCCTGCGCCGTTTGGTCCCGTCAATTGCCAGAATTCCCCTTTACGTATGATCCAGTTTACATTGTTTAATACTTGTTTCTCGGCGTAATGAACCGATACGGCACGGAGTTCGATCAGCGGATCGGTATCGGTATGATTTTCGGCATATCCCTGCGGCAACCTGAAAAAATGCGGGTTTAGGTCCTGTGATTGTGCCCTGCGAAACGAGTCAGCATCTTCATCTTTTATAATTTCGTTGTTTCCGTTCACGCTCAAAACCTTTTCGATGCAGGGTAATAAATCACGTTTTCTGAAAAAAAGCTGAATGAGTAAGGTGTTTTCGGCTAAATCGTTTAAAGTTCCGGTTATTGAGCTTTGCGTTTCTTTATCTACATTGCTGTACACATCGTCAAGTATCATGTATTGAGGCTTTTGAGCAATCAGGTAGGATAGCAGCGCCTTTTTTTGTTGTCCGCTCGACATGGTTTGTAAGGCTTCATTTTCATTGGTGCGGATCAGAATATGGTCGTGGCGCAACTCCTCATCAATCATTCGGTCGATGGTTATGGAAGAATAAAGAACTCCCTGCAACGGACTTAAATTGATATGTTCGTGCAGAAATTTATTTTCTATAATTTGTTTCAGAATAAGGTTTTTATTCGAAGTATTGGAAAGATAGAGGCCTATGTTGGGGAAATGATTCATTTTGCCGGATTTGTCGTTTTTTTTTGAATTTGACGCAAAAATACGGCTAATCGGTCGGATTTCAAAATCCTGAAAGTTGGGGCGCAACTTCGGGTTTCGCCTCGCCGAAAGGTGAACCGATTCCCCAGGTTTTGATGCTTTTGATTAAATTTGCAAGACTTTGGCTGGTTTTGGTCGTGTGTTGGCTTTTGTGAGCGACCAGCCAATGTGCTTGACTACGAAGCGTTGGCTATTCGATCAATTGTCCTACTTTGTTAACTACTTTATATTCCAAGTCTGAGAATTCATTAAAATGAGCTTTACCACACTTAATTTTCATTTGTTCGTCTCCACTAAGTTTTGATAAGTCAACTTGTGGTGTGCCTGTGTCTTTGGTTTCAGCTACAAAATAAATTTTCTTGTCGTCTTCAAATACCAAGGCCCAATCAGGATTGTAATTTCCTATCGGCGTGGGGATTTTAAACCAATTTGGTAATTTGAAATAGAATTTTATCTGGTCGCTGGTTTCACAGTCTTTTGCAAACTTGCTTTCAACTCCTGAATCCAAAGGCACAAATGCTGAATAAATAGTTTTTGAAGGGTCTGAAACTATGAATGAAAAGTCGTTCAAATAAACTTCCAACTCCTGAGCTTCAAACAAAGCCATTTCGTATTCCGAACCTCCGATTTTTTGATATTTGATTCCGTCAATCATTAAATCATACAAAGTCCGTTTTATAGCGGTTGTAGCCAAATCTAAAAACAATTGTGGATTGATAATAATATCTACTATTCTGCCCGACTTACTCAATATTTCTTCAATGGTGGAACGCGTTAATTCTGTTTTGTTTTGAATGTAGCCCAAAACATCAGGAATTTTCCAGGAGTAACCGCCATAAGATTCTACTTTGTCACCTGCGTACATTGTGCCAACTCCTTCATCAGTCATTGTAATTCCAATCTTTGTAGAACGAATAGAAGGCGATGTAATTTCAGGCAAATCTTTTATGGCTTTTGCAGCCAAAGTAATTAACTCGTCTGTCTTGTAATCTACCCTGTAAGTGGTTTTCTTTTTCAGTTTTTCCCAAATAGCCAGGAATTTCGGGTCGGCTTCAAAACCTTTGCGGTATTTGATAGCGGTTCGCTCTCTTTTGTTTTTGATTCTGCCTGTAAATGCAACTCCGCAATCGTCTTCAATTTCTTTTTGTAAAGTTTTGGCAAAATCGTCATAGGCTTCATTGGCAATAACAGTTAAGCGGTTTATGTTTTGGTCGTAGGTTCGTTTTCCTGTTTGGTCAACTGCCAAACGCAGACCTCTGCCAATTTCCTGACGTTTTTTTATGTCTGACTTGGTTTCGTTTAAGGTACAAATCTGAAATACATTCGGGTTGTCCCAACCTTCACGAAGTGCAGAATGTGAAAAAATGAAACGCAAAGAATTGTCTAATCCCAACAATTTTTCTTTGTCTTTCATTATCAAGCTGTAAGTGTCGTCATCCGCTTTGGTTTCGCCTGAAGTGTCTTTTACTTTTCCTTTGCTGTCTTGCGAAAAATAACCGTTGTGTATTTCGTCAACGGAAAATTTATCCAACTCTTTAAAAGTTGGTTTCGACATATATTCCTGGTAAATTTCTTCAAACCATTCAGCAAACTTTCCTTTTACAGGATTTCCTGCTGAATCGTAAGCCCGGTAATTGGCCACCTTGTCAATGAAGAAGAGCGACAAAACTTTGATACCTAATTTGTTCAGGCGCTTTTCTTTCTTCAAATGTTCTTCAATGGTCTTGCGGATTTGAAACTTCATTACTTCGTCTGTTAGTCCGCCCTGGCTGTTGCCTTTGTAAAGTAAGTTTCCGTTTGAAATTGAAATACACTGGTTTACTGCATCAATTTCCTCAATGATATAGCCTTCTGCATAAATTTCTCTTTCGTTGGAAAGTTTGTATAAATCATCTCCAACTTTTACGGTTAGGGTTTTCTTTTTAACTCCGCCGTTTTCGTTGCTGTTTATGGAAACTTTGGCCGTTACTTTGGTTTTTGTAGCTGTGATTGATTCTACCGAAACAAAAGCATCATTATAGGCGTTTTCTTCCATGATAGAATCCACCTCAATTTGTTTTACCAATCCTAAATCATAGGCTTTTACAGGGTTTAGACTGTATGTAAGGTTGTATAGGTTTCTGTGTGTTGCAGAATAGCGAAGCGTACAAAGTGCTTTCAAGTTGTCAATAGCTGCAATGCGCTTTTCGGTTTCCATATTTTGCGGCTCGTCCACAATGACAATTGGATTGACAGCTTGAATAAACTCAACCGGTTTTTGTCCGTTGAGTTTATCGTTGGGTTTATTGATAATGTTTTCGTCTTTGGCAAATGAATCAATATTGATGACCAATACTTCAATGTTGTTGGTAGTTGCAAAACCTCTCAAAGTGGAAACTTTGGTACTGTCGTACACCTGAAAATTTACAGGCACATTGTCGTAAAGTGTTTGGAAATGCTCGTGGGTGATTTCCAGATTTTTCAAAACGCCTTCACGAATAGCCACCGAAGGCACAACAATCACAAACTTTTTGAAACCATACAATTTATTCAGTTCATAAATGGTACGCAGATACACATACGTTTTTCCTGTGCCTGTTTCCATTTCCACCGAAAAGTGCATACCGTTAATTAAACCACCCCGTCCTTCGGACACCCCTCCAGAGGAGGGGAATATATCATTGCGGGCTTGAATGCTTTGCAGATTGGTAAGGATTTGTTCCTCCGATAAAATAAGGTTATTGCTAACGCCATTTATCAGGTTTAAAGCGCCTTCTTCCTTTAGGTTAAATTCCAAAATAGAATCTTCCAATGGTTGCCCTTCAAACAAATCCGTGATGGATTTTATGGCTTCATGCTGATAATTGAGATTGGATTCGAACGTTAACTTCATTCTTTTACTTTTTCAATTAATGTTTCTACCCAATTATTAAATCTGATACACCTTTTTAAAATAGCTTGAATTGTATTTACTTCAGCTATTAATCCTCCATAAAAAGGTTTGTTTTTATCAAACCCTGGAATTAATTGCTCTAATCTTTTGGAAGGTGCTGTTAACGCTCCGTCATTCAATTCCTCAGGATTTTCTTTTTCAACAACTGCCAATAAAAGCTTGTTTAGGTTGGCTTGTTTTAAATCAGGCAAAAACTCGAATCCATCTTTAGCAGCAAATAACAGCCCTTCAAATTCGTGTATCTGAATGTACGGAATAAATCGAGGATTATTTATTGCATCTGCCAAAGCTTGCTCCAGAAAATCAACTCTTTCAATTTTATTTTGCTTTTGCAGTGCAGATTCAAATTTAGGGAAATCACTTTTTAACCTAAAAAAGTCTATAAAAGTTGTTACCAATATATCTTGTTCGCTATGCAATAACCTTTCAATATTGAATTTCAGTCGGTCATATTTAATATCACCTCCTTTGTGACCTTTACTGGTGGACATTAATATAGGGCGTACATCATAAATTTGATGTGTATTGAAATAGGGCCTCAATATTCCATTTACAAACTCTTCTTCTGTTTGCCCTTCGCAAATGATGTAAATAGCCCTCATCATAATCTGCCTCCAATTACATTTTTCTCCCATAATTCACCTATCGAATAATCTTCCAGCCAGGTTTTGAGCGATTCTTCGGATTGTCTTTTGAATACGGTTTGATTATCCTCTCTGTTAACTACAATGATATCATCAGCCGAAAACTCATTTACAAGATTTACAGATTGAGTTGCAATGATAATTTGCGATTGTACGGAAGCTTTTTTTATCATTCCCGCTAATTTTGCAATACCAAAGGGATGAAGCCCTAATTCAGGTTCGTCTAAAATGATGGTGCTTGGCAAAACCGGTTGTAAAAGCAATGTTGTTAGTGCAATAAAACGCAAAGTTCCATCTGATAAATGATGCGCATTGAAATATTCATCAGAACCCTTTTCCAGCCAATTCAAGAAAATAACATCCGGGTTTTTGTCATCAGGTAATAAATCAAATTTTTCAAAAAATGGTGCGACTGAACTGATGGTATATTCAATCATTTTGAAATGTTTTGGGTGCGTGTCTTTTATTTTATAAAGAAATGCAGCAAGGTTACTTCCATCTGGTTTTAAGTATTTGTAATCTAAAGTTTTACTTGGTTGTTTTAAAGCCGAATTAGAACTTGTGTCGTGAAAATGAAACACATTAAAACTATCAAAATACTCTCTTAAAAATCCTGCTCTATCCATTCCATTTTCCGATATACCGCTTTCTTCTTTTCCTTTACCTCCCAAATCTTCAAAACTCCAGGATTCATTATTGCCTTTTGCAAAGGAATTAAATCCTCCTTCATCTCTCTCAAAATAAAAACCAGTGGATTGTTTTTTTGGCACTAACTTGAAATCATAGCGATTGTTGGTGTTTTTACCTTCAGGTTTAAATACAATACTTCCCTCCATTGACTTTGATTTTTTTCTTCCAAAATATAACAAGCTATTTTCATAACCATTATCAGCCACATAAAAACCCAGGCGTTTTTTAGATAGGCTATTTAGCATCTTGAAAAATGAGATAAAATTACTTTTACCTACTCCATTTGCCCCAATTAAAATATTGATTGGTTTGATGTGGATGTCTCCTGAGTCTCTGATTGACTTGAAGTTTTTGATATGTATTCTATCTATTGGCATAATTATATTGTTTTAAATTCCACCCCTGCATCTTTCATTTGCAGTACGGTATTTGTTTTTAACTGGTCGTTGCCTTTAAACAATTTGTCTAAGGCAATTACTTTGATAGGCTTCTCAGCAATTACTGCATCAATAATTTCCTGCGTTGCTTTTTCTAAAAGCAAAATCAATTCATTGCCGTTGATTTTATAATAATCGGGTTTTAAATTCCCCTCCTTTGGAGGGGTGCCCTTTAGGGCGGGGTGGTCAAATAGAATCTGCATTACCTTATTCATATTTTTCATAACTTCTGCAACAGGTATGTGTATAACCGTTAATCCAAGACTTTCTAAATATGCATCCCTTTCTGCATCATACTCGACTTTATCATCGTGGCTACTTCCATCTATTTCAATAACGACATTACAATTTGAGCAATAAAAATCTACAATATAATTCCCGATGATTTTTTGCCTGTCAAAATCAAATCCTTTGAATTGTTTGTTTTTAACTTGATTCCAAAATAAAACCTCTGATAAGTTACCTGCTTGTCGAAGCTCTCTTGCTCTTTCTTTTAACTTGGGATTGTATGGTAAATCGAAGTAGTTTTTGGAGTTTCTACCACCCCGCCCGTTGGGCACACCTCCAAAGGAGGGGAATTTACCACCCCGCCCGTTGGGCACCCCTCCAAAGGAGGGGAATTTACCACCCTGGCTTTCAGCCACCCCTCCAAAGGAGGGGAATATTTTAGCGTTCAGGTCTTTACCACTTTTTAGCAAAAGTTCGTACACCATATTTTCAATAGTGGCAGATTCCGAAACTGGGTCAACAAACAATTTCATTTGCTCTTGCAACACTTCGGCAAGCTCAGTGCGGGTTGCTTTAGCTTGTTCTTCTTTACCACCCCGTCCTTCGGACACCCCTCCAACGGAGGGGAGTTGTTGCCATTGTTTGAAATTGCTGTCGGCTAATTTTAAAACTTTGAAACCCAAATCCTGCGATTGCAGCTTTTCGATTTTGATTTTCAGGTTTTCAATTTCAGCTTTGGTTTCATCTGTGGGCAGTTCGCCTTCCAACTTTTTAATTTCAGTTTCTATTTTGGCGATTTCAGCTTTGATTTCTTCCTGTATTTTCTTGCCTGCTCTGCGAATACGTTCTTTACTTATTTCGGCTATGGTTTTGTATCCGGCTTTGTAGGCTTCGCTATTTTCGTCGGCGAGTTCGGGTAGCTGTACGCAAATGTATTTCCGGCCACCGCAGTCTTCTTTGTTGAGTTCCATTACTGAGTGGGCGGTGGTGCCTGAGCCTGCGAAGAAGTCAAGAATAATGTTAGATTTGTTGTTAGTAGTTCTTAAGAGATATTGAATTAGTCCAATTGGCTTAGGATTTGAAAAATAAGTTTTTCCGTCAAATAAATTTGCAAAATCAGCATTTCCTTGCTGATTTATTGGTTCAGTTATTAAATTTGAATAAGCACGTCCAGATTTATGGCGTAAATTTCCCTCATTATCAACGTTTTGGTAAACTTTGTATTTGATTGTATAATCTGAATCTTCACTTTTATCAGATTTGACAAATTCCAAAAACTTATTTTCAATACCCCACTTAATTTTGCTTTTTCCCCATTTCCAAATCCACCCATCATTTACAAAAGTCGAACGCCCATTTGGAAAAATCATTCCACCGTCTGGTGCTTGTATTCCAAAATTCATAGAATCTGAATATTGCAAACCTCCGCGGTCAAGCGTGTCAAAATAATATTTTCCACGAATATCAACAAACTCATCAGATAGCCTAAAACGCTGTTGATTTATTGAATTTTTATCACGTTCCCAAATATCATTTTCAATAGTTGCGGTATGGCTCTTTGCAAACAATAATATGGTTTCAGTAATAATCGCAATATCTTTTGCATCATTTGCACCTGTTTTTTTTCGCCAGTCAAATTCTGCTACAAAATTCTCCTCCCCAAAAATCTCATTCATCAATAGCCGTAGATTATGCACTTCGTTATCATCAATAGATACGAAAATCACTCCATCTTGTCGCAGAAGGTTTTTAGCTAAGTATAAACGGGGCATCATCATATTGAGCCAATTGCTGTGGTATTGCCCGTTTTCTTTGCTGTTCTTTGACCACCCCGCCTGCGGCACCCCTCCAAGGGAGGGGAATTTTATAGAAGATTTGGTCATATAGCCTTCTTCGTCTTTGTCGCCTACCCGTTTTTCATAGTTGGCTTTGCTTTCGCTAAACTTGTCGGGATAAATGAAAGAGTCGTTGCCTGTGTTATAAGGCGGGTCAATATAAATCATTTTCACTTTGCCGAAGTAGCTTTTTTGCAGCACTTTCAGCGCTTCGAGGTTTTCGCCTTCAATAAAAATATTTTCGGTTTCGTCAAAGTTTACACTTTCGTCTTTGGCTGGTACAAGCGTTTTGGTGGTTGGGGTTTGCAACACTTTAAAAGCATCGCTTTTGCCGGCCCAATTCAACACATAGCGTTCGTTCGAGAAATTTATATTTTCGCCAAGCGTGGCTTTCAGTTTTTCCCAATCAATTTTTCCTTCGCTAAATGCTTCGGGTAATACCTGTCGCAATGCGTTAATTTTTTCTTGTTCCGGTGTCAGACTTTTTCCGTCCATATTTTATTGTACTTTCCTTTCAATTAATAATTTTTTGACCTCAACATCAAGGATTTCGGCAATCTTGTATAAGTCCTCTAAACTTGGTTGTCGTCTGTTTCTGTCTTTTTACAATGAACGCCAACGGTATCTATATTTTATTGAAACAATTTCTCTACTCTGTCGGCATAATGCGCTTCTATCACATTCCGCTTAATTTTCAGAGTTGGAGACAGGAAACCCATCTGTTGTGTCCATTCGTCGGGAACCAACTGGTAGCGTTTTACCTGTTCAAAATCACCGAAATACTGATTGTATTTTTTAACTTCATCCTGATAACGCTTTACAACGACAGGATGCTGGATCATTTCTTCATTGGTAGTGTATGGAATTTTATGCTTTCCACACCATGATTGGAGAAAAACAAAATCGGGAGAAATAAGTGCCGCCGCAAATTTTTTGTTTTCGCCCAATACGATCATATTTTCTATCAACGGTGATTCTGTAAATTTCGATTCGATCGCCTCGGGATTAACATATTTTCCAAAAGAAGTTTTGAATAAGCTTTTCAGGCGACCTGTTATAATCAATTGACCTTCAGGAGTGAATTCCCCGGTATCGCCGGTATGAAGCCAACCATCGGCATCGATAACCTGTGCGGTCAGTGCTGGATCTTTATAATAGCCCATCATAACGTTATGTCCGCGGCAAATGATTTCGTTTTGTTCGCCGAGTTTTACTTCAACGCCGGGTAACGGTAAGCCTACAGTGCCGAATTTCCGACCATTTTTCCCCCGTTGACCTACGGCTATGACCGGAGAAGTTTCACTTAGTCCGTAGCCTTCGAACACTGGCATTCCGATAGCAGAGAAAAATGCTGCGATGTGTTTTTGTAAGGCAGATCCTCCTGAAACCACAATATCGAAGTTTCCTCCCAATGCAGCGCGCCATTTGGAATAAATGAGCTTGTCGGCAAGTTTTATTTTCGCCAAATCCCATTTGCTCATACCTTCGAGCTGATATTTAGTGGCGAGTTTAAATGCCCAATAGTAAATATTCCGCTGAATGAACGGAAGTTTCTTCCCCGCCAGATAGAGTTTATCGTAAATTTTTTCGAGCAAACGGGGCACAGCCGACATCATGGTCGGGTTTACTTCCTTGATATTGTCGACAATAGTGGCAAGACTTTCGGCATAATACACCGACATGCCGAGATATTGATATAAATACACCAACATGCGTTCGTAGGCATGGCAAAGCGGCAGAAAACTTAAAGCGATATTACTCCATTTTGCGGGAGTATCTTGAAGGTTTTTCAGTTGATTCACGATGTTGCTGTGTGAGAGCATAACCCCTTTGGGGTTTCCGGTTGTTCCGGAAGTATAAATTATCGTTGCCATTTCGTCGGCTTTAATCGACGCTTTTAGTTTGTCAAGTTTTTCGGGTTCGGAATTTTCTTTTCCTAATTGAATCAGTTGATCGAGATATTTATATTCAGTTCCTAAATCGTCGAAAGTGTACACTTCTTTCAGTGTTTTTATTTCTGGCAAAATAGGTTGCAGTTTGTTCCGTAATTCTTTGCCTTCGATAAAAATCATTTTCATTTCGGCATGGTTCAGTATATAGCGGTAATCGTCCTGGCTGATAGTGGGGTAGATAGGAATTGAAATGGCGCCTATTTGCATAATAGCAAAATCGAGCATGTTCCATTCGGGACGGTTTCCACTCACGATTCCTATTTTATCTCCCTGTTTAATCCCTGATTTCAGCAGCCCGAAACTGATATTGTTGGTTAGTTCGACATATTCCTGAATGCTGAACTTACGCCATTGTCCGTTTCTTTTTGCAGCCAGAGCCACTTCCTGTGTCGGATATTTTACAAGATAATTATCCAATAAATCGAATAAGCGTGTTACTTCCATATTTTGTGTTTTTAATGGTTTCTTTCTAAATATAATGCATCCGATAATTAAAAAGCAGGTTTTTTATGCAAAAAAACGAACGCAAATATAATTCAATATTATTGAAAAACAATCGTTCTGTTCTTGTAAGTCAGAATTTTACGGTCGATATGTTTTTCTACGGCATGAGAAAGTACAATTTTTTCCAGGTCGCGACCTTTTTTAATAAGCTCATCCACAGTGTCCTTGTGCGAAATGTGCGTAACGTCTTGCTCTATAATCGGACCTGCATCGAGTTCGCCTGTAACATAATGGCTTGTTGCGCCAATGATTTTTACGCCGCGTTCGTGGGCAGCATGATAAGGTTTCGCTCCTGCAAAAGCCGGTAAAAACGAGTGATGAATGTTGATGATTTTGTTCGGGTAATTACTGATTAATTGCGGCGAAAGAATTTGCATATAACGTGCAAGGACGCAAAATGTAATGTTGTGTTCTTTGAGTAATTCAAGTTGTTTGGCTTCTTGTTCTTCCTTATTTTCCTTTGTAATAGGTATGTAATGATATTCAATCCCAAAACGTTCTGCAACGGGTTTCATATCCGGATGATTGCTGATGACAAGAGGGATTTCTACGCGCCATTCACCTGAAGCGTAACGTGCCAGTAAATCGTACAGGCAATGCGACATCTTTGATACGAATATGGCCATGCGGGGTTTGGTATCTGCAAAATAAAGCCTGAAATTCATATCGTACCGGATGGCAAGCAGAGTTTGAAAGTATTCTTCAATTTTTTCTTTCGGAATCTGGAACGCTGTCAAATCCCACTCTACACGCATAAAGAAAACTTTTTCTTCACGATTTACATATTGATCTAAATAGAGGATGTTTCCTTTGTGTTGATTGATAAATTCTGTAACGGCAGCTAATATTCCTGCTTTATCAGGGCAGTGGATTAATAAAACTGCAGTATTGTCGTTTTCTTTCATTCAATTTCAATTTTTCAATAATCAGATTGCAAACTTACATAAAAATATACGATTTATAAGCGGGTCAATATAAAAATCAAAAGGGTATAAAAATTATGGGCGCTGAGTAGTTACGAAATTTTATAACAAAAAATATTTCTCCAAAAATTTTGTCATTTAATAATAATATCGTATGTTTGCGACATAAAACATAAATAATATGAGAAAACCGGAAGTATTTGATAAAGAGCTACAAGAGTTGGCTGAATTTGCTAAAGTAATATCGCATCCGGCTCGGTTGGCTATTTTAAAGTATCTGGCGGAGACCAAAAGCTGTATCTCGGGCGATATTTCAGACCAGCTGCCATTGAGCCGTACCACGGTGTCGCAACATTTAAAGGAATTACGCGACATGGGTTTGATACACGGTGAAATTGACGGATTGAAAATCAATTATTGCCTTTGTTGCCCTAAGATAAACGAACATCTGGAAAGACTCGACAATTTTTTCAACAAGATAAAGTCGGCAGAAGTAAGCTGCTGTGAATAGAAATATAAAAACGACATAGATATGAAAATCTTAATCCTTTGCACCGGAAACAGTTGTCGTAGCCAAATGGCGCAGGGCTGGCTGCAATCGTTCGATAAAAATTTGACAGTTTGTTCGGCTGGAACGCAGGCATCGGGCAAACTGAATGAAAAAGCCGTGGCGGTGATGAAAGAAGCCGGCATAGATATCAGTAACCATACATCCGATCCCGTGGAGAAATACCTTGGAGAAGAATGGGATTACGTAATTACCGTTTGCGGCGGAGCGAACGAAGCCTGTCCGGCATTTCTCGGCAAAGTAAAGCGCCGTTTGCATATCGGGTTCGACGATCCGAGTCACGCTACCGGAACCGATGAGTTTATCTGGAGTGAATTTATTCGTGTGCGCGACGAAATCAAGGAAGAATTTTATAAGTTTTATGTAGAGAATCTGAAAAACTGATTGATTCTGTTTTGGTAACTACTCAGCGCCCTAATAAATTTGATAATAATCATCCATTTAGTTGATTGTTATATCTTTAAACTCATTGCCCCGACGGGGCTAAATATGAATAACCCCCAGTAAGCGAAGCGCA
>DIFH01000016.1:20628-23593 GCA_002427615.1 Paludibacter sp. UBA5753 | reverse complement strand
ACTGAAAATCAAAAGGTTATAAAAAAAAGGGTGTTGAGTAGTTAGCTATTTTGGCAGATTAAAATAATAATAAATCACAAGACAAGATGAACAGGATTTACCTGTTTCATTTTAGAGAACAGACAATCAAATCAACATACATTCAGCATTTTTTTCATTTGGAATATAATTTACTGGTACATCCTGTACAAAAAAAATATCATCTATCAAATTGGAATTAATATGATTTATTACATTATCAAGGTATTATTATCATCGGTAATCATTGTGGCCGTTTCAGAAATTTCGAAACGCAGCACATTGATGGGAAGTATTATAGCTTCTGTTCCACTCGTTTCGCTGCTGGCGTTTATCTGGATGTATATCGATACGAAAGACACGGTTAAAATCGCCGAATTATCACAGGGAATTTTCTGGTTGGTTATCCCATCGCTGCTATTCTTTATCCTTTTCCCTGTTTTACTGAAGAAAAATGTCGAATTCTGGTTATCGCTCGGCATATCGCTAACCTTGATGGTGATAGGTTATTTTGTTATGTTATTTATTTTGAAAAAAGTAGGAATTAATATTTAGTGTTTGCAAGAAAACGCCAATCTCTGCGTTGCACTCGCAGCAAAAACTACTCATCCCGCCTTGGCGGGACTCCGTGTTTTTGCTGCTTCGTGCGTCTTGACCTTGACGTTTTCTTATCAAACACCGAGTTTTCTTTCAAGCATTATTTAATATTTACGATTATGAATAAGGATTTAAAATTGATAGTTAAAGAAAAATACAGTTTGATTGCCAACCAATCAAAACTGCAAAACGAAACTTCGTGTTGCGGGGCAGGCGGTTGCTGTTCGACAGTAGATTACTCGGTTTTCAGCGAAAGTTACGACAAGGAAAAAGGTTACAATCCGGATGCTGATTTGGGTTTGGGTTGTGGCATCCCTACCCGGTTTGCCAATATAAAAGCAGGCGATTCGGCGCTGGATTTGGGAAGCGGAGCCGGCAATGATTGTTTTGTGGCGCGTGCCTTAGTGGGTGAAACCGGTAAAGTAACAGGTATTGATTTTACCGATGCAATGCTCGAAAAAGCACGAGCCAATAACGCGAAACTCGGATATGCGAATGTGGAATTTGTAAAAGGCGATATCGAAGAAATGCCTTTGGCCGACAATCAGTTTGATGTTGTCGTTTCGAATTGTGTGCTGAACCTTGTTCCCGATAAAACCAAAGCCTTTTCGGAAATTATGCGCGTACTGAAACAGGGTGGACATTTTTGCGTGTCGGATGTGGTGATAAAAGGCGAATTACCCGAGAAACTGCAAAAAGACGCTGAAATGTATGCCGGATGTGTTTCGGGAGCCATCGATATTAATGAATATATCGGAATAATTGAAAAACAAGGATTCAAATCGATTGAGATTCACAAGCAAAAAGATATAGAAATTCCGGTGGAGTTGCTGAAAAATTATCTCACTTCCGAAGAAATGCTTCAGTTTAAAAACAAAGAAATCGGAATTTTCAGTATCACTGTCTCCGGAAAAAAGAGTTGAAAATGAAGACCAGATTAAAATTTCTCGATCGATATCTTACCCTGTGGATTTTTCTGGCCATGTTTATCGGCGTTTTTGCAGGATGGTTAAGTCCTTCAGTGGCAGATTTCTGGAATAGTTTTTCGGTGGGGACAACGAATATTCCGATTGCTATCGGGTTAATCGTCATGATGTATCCGCCTTTGGCCAAAGTAAAATACGAAGAATTGGGCGATGTTTTCAAAAACACCAAAATACTCGGTTTGTCGTTGGTACAGAACTGGATTATCGGGCCTGTTTTGATGTTCTTACTCGCCATCATTTTTTTGCAATTCAATGTCGACTACATGTACGGACTGATTCTGATTGGTTTGGCTCGTTGCATCGCAATGGTGATTGTGTGGAACGATCTGGCCAAAGGCGACCGTCAATATGCAGCGGGATTAGTGGCGTTTAATTCCATTTTTCAGGTATTGTTTTTTTCGGTGTACGCCTGGTTTTTCATTGCCGTTTTGCCCGGTTATTTTGGCTTGCCAGTAAACGATTCGGTATCGAAAATCACCATGGGCGAAATTGCTAAAAGCGTTTTTATCTATCTCGGCATTCCCATGTTAGCGGGATTCCTGACACGTTATGTTGGCATTAAACTGAAAGGAAAAACCTGGTACGAAACTAAATTTGTTCCTAAAATCTCACCGCTCACGCTGATAGCTTTACTTTTCACAATTATTGTAATGTTCTCGTTGAAAGGAGAATATATTGTAAAAATACCATTGGACGTGGTTCGGATTGCTATTCCTTTGGTGATTTATTTTGTGATTATGTTTGTGGTTTCATTTTTCATGAGTAAAAGAGTCGGAGCTACTTACGAACAAGCTACCACCTTATCGTTTACTGCTGCCAGCAATAATTTTGAATTGGCTATTGCGGTTGCCATTGCTATTTTCGGCATCAATTCCGGCGAAGCGTTTGCAGCGGTTATTGGTCCGTTGGTTGAAGTGCCGGTCATGATTGGATTGGTGAACGTGGCATTTTGGTTTAAGAAAAAATGGTTTTGAGTTTAATATTAACTGGGAAACGCCCATAGATATCCACAGAAAAGCGCAAATATCAGATTGTGAATTCATTTCGTTGTTATTTTATCCTTTGCTTAGTTCTACTTTAACAGATTAGAAATTTATTATCTATTACGTCCCTACGGGACTTTGTATGTCGGAATTGTACTTGTTTTTTACCAATATCAAACCTCTACGAGCTTAAAAAAGTGCCGTAGGCACAAGAATATTGGTAAAACAGGAAGACAAATAACCCTTAAAGTCCCGAAGGGACGACATATAATTAATGTGTCAAAGGAGAATTAGCTATGCGGTAAAAATTTATTACAACTTTCGGTTTCCGTATATTTCTTTTCAACCAAAAACTATTTCGACTTTGACAGATTAAAATAA
>DIFH01000016.1:0-20578 GCA_002427615.1 Paludibacter sp. UBA5753 | reverse complement strand
CATGTTAATCATGTCTGAAAAATAGAATCTGTCAAAGTAGAACTAAACTGAACAGGAATTTGTTTTACCCGCATGACAAAACCAAACAGATTAGCGCGGGCAAGCAGTCCGTATTTGCGTCAACATGCCAAAAATCCGGTGGATTGGTACGAATGGGGCGAAGAAGCGCTGACAAAAGCAAAAAACGAAAACAAACCGATTTTGGTAAGCATAGGTTATGCGGCATGCCACTGGTGCCACGTGATGGCGCATGAGTCTTTTTCGGACGAGGAAATAGCCGCGTTTATGAACGAACATTTTGTATGTATCAAAGTGGATCGCGAAGAACGACCGGATATTGATCAGATTTACATGGATGCGGCACAAATTATTTCAGGGCGAGGTGGCTGGCCTCTCAATGCAGTAGCTTTGCCGGATGGACGTCCGTTTTACGCGGCAACTTATTTTCCGCCACATCAATGGTTGGATGTGTTGAACCAGTTGCATAATATTTATGTAACTGACCCAAATCGTGTGCTGCAAGCTGCTGAATCGATTACGCAAGGAGTAAATACCCACCCGTTCCCGGATATTTCCGCATCAATCCTTTTTACAAAAGAAGCATATCACGCTGCTTTCGAAAAGCACCTCAGAAAAATAGATTTTGAATTGGGCGGTTACAAAAAGTCGCCCAAGTTTATGATGCCGGTCGGACTGGAATTTTTCCTGCAATATTATTTTCTGACGGGAAATAAAGAAGCATTGGAAGCCGTTTCGGTTTCGCTCAACGCGATGGCGCGAGGAGGACTTTACGATCAAATCGGAGGTGGATTTGCACGTTATTCTACCGACGAGTATTGGTTGGCGCCCCATTTTGAGAAAATGCTTTACGACAATGCGCAATTGATTAGCCTTTACGCCAAAGCATTTCAGGCAACAAAAAACCCATTTTATCGAAACATAGTTGAACAAACCATATCCTTTGCCGAACGGGAGCTGTTGGACGAAAGCGGCGGATTTTACGCCTCGATAGATGCCGACAGCGAACACGAAGAAGGTAAATTTTATGTGTGGACAAAAAATGAATTTGTATCGGCTTTGGATAAAGAAAACGTAGAAATCCTACTTGAATTTTACAATATTACCGAAGAAGGAAACTGGGAACATGGCAGAAATATTCTTCATTTTACTTCCGACAAAGCTGAATTTGCAACAAAACAGGGATTAACATCTGATGAATTTGAGGCTTTGCTCACAAAATCAAACCATCAACTTTTCAGGTATCGCGAAAAACGTGTCCATCCTACAACCGACGACAAAATACTTTGTGCATGGAATGCCCTGATGATTTCGGCTTATGTAAATGCATTTAAAGCGTTGGGCGACAAAAATTATCTCGAAGGAGCCTTGCGCACGGCGCATTTCATCGAAAAAGAACTTGTAAAAACCGACGGAAGTTTGTTCCGTGTTTTTAAAGATGGCAAGTCGAGCGTCGATGCTTTTCTGGACGATTATGCACTGCTCGCCGAATCGTTGATTGATTTATATGAAGTAACTTTTGATTTCCATTGGCTGAAAGCAGCAAGACAACTTACAGATTTTGTGTGGAATCATTTCGCAAATACGGAGCGTGAAATGTTTTATTACACTTCCGATATAGCGGAAGGGTTGATTGCAAGAAAATACGAGTATTCCGACAATGTAATTCCTGCTTCCAATTCGGTTTTGGCGCATGTTTTCTATCGACTTGGCGTGTTATTTGAAAAATCTGAATTTACTCAAACAGCAGGAAAAATGTTATCGAAAGTACACGAAGAAATGATAGAATTCGGTCCGTATTATGCCAACTGGGCACAACTGCTTGGCAAATTTGTTTATCCGGGTTCTGAAGTGGTTGTTTTAGGTGAAAATGCTGTGAATAAAGCGAATATATTGCAAACAAATTTTTTGCCAACCGCCATTTTTGCCGGAGGAGATTCCGAAAATCTCCCTTTACTTGAACAGCGTTTGGCAAAAGACAAAACCCTGATTTATGTTTGTGAAAACAAAGTGTGTAATTTGCCCGTAGAATCCACTGATGAGGCGTTGAAAAGAATATCCGGTCTATTGCACCGTTAAAAATATTTCAATAAAACGTTACTAATTTTCGTTTCCCTTTTTTTCGAGATGAAAATCAAAAGGGATCCCTTCCGTCATTCCCATCTTTACGGGACACTTTTGATGGATTATCTTTGTCGTAAAAAACAAAGAAGTTGATAAGGTCAAAAATGAAGTACAGGGCAGAGTATTGCCGGAAAGTAGAAGATTGGCGTAAGAGTGGTTTGAACCGTGCAGGTTATTGCCTGGAACACAAGTATAATCCGAGCGTCTTTGATGCGTGGATTAAAAAGTCGGAAAAATGAGCGAAGAAGTCACTGCTACAATATCCAAAGATTCAATGAGTTACTGCCACACAATTGGAAATTGAGCTTGTCGTCATCAGATAGACCAAAATTGATAATCCCATAAAACAGAACTCAACATCTGATTTAGGGGATTTTTTTGTGCCATTGATGATGTGATGACGGAAAGGTATCCTCTTACACCCACATTACAGTAACATTACTCACATATTTTCGACATTTTACCTTAATGATTTCTTTTCATAAATGAAATTTTTCTGCAATTCTTCTGTAATATTTTAACTCTAATTTTACCTCCGATTTAGTTATTCACATTAAAACAATTTAAGTTAAATGAAAACAGGATTACTTAAGCCAGTAGCTTTGGCTCTGTTGCTTGGAAGTGCAGGTTTGGTTCAACAAATTGCAGCACAAAGTTATTTGACAGGTGATTTTCACCAGCACACTACCTACACAGATGGTAGTTACACTATCGGGCACATGATGTCCAAAAACAATCAGTATGGCTTACAGTGGTGGGCTAACAGCGAACATGGAGGCGGTTTTACCACCAATGCCCGTGTAACAGGTAAGGATAATAACAATACAATTGAGTATTGGGATGGTTACACGCCAAATCCGATTATCGGAACTTCGAAAACGAGCGGTGGTCATCAGGTAATGTGGCGTTGGCAAATGCTTCGCGACAGTTCTTTCACCGAAATACTGAAAGCACGTTTACTTTATCCTGCAAAAACGATTCTTCAAAGCTACGAAATGAATGTTCCCGGACATGAACATGGTAGCATGGGACTTATTGCCAATCAGTTTACAGCTACGCCAAATTGTAGCCCTATTGCGCAGTTTGAGTTTATGTTCGACAATAGCGATACCGACTTAACCGGAGGTGTTGCTCAAGGTTGGACAAAAAGTACGTTGTCTGGTCATGACAAAACACTGGAAGCATTAACCTGGTTGAAAACCAATTATCCAACCACAAGTTACTTGGTTCCTGCGCATCCTGAACGTAAACAACCCTCTTCGGGATATACTATCGCCAGTTTTCGCGATATGAATAACACGGCGCCGGATGTGTGTTTCGGTTTCGAAAGTATGCCCGGACATCAAAAAGATCCTGGTCGTGGAGGTTATTCTTCAACAGCACAAGGAGGGGGAACTTATGGAGGAACCGGCTATTTTTCGGCTATCGTAGGTGGACTTTGGGATGCTATGTTATCCGAAGGACGTCATTTCTGGTTATTTGCAAATTCTGATTGTCATGATGAAGATGGTGATTTTTATCCGGGTGAATACCAAAAAAATTATACCTACACAAACGGAAAAACGGCTCAAAACATAGTTGATGGGTTGCGTTCGGGTAATACCTGGGTGGTAGAAGGCGACTTGATTGATTCATTAATATATAATATTGAAACAATTGATCAAGCCAGAACAAAAGCTGTAATGGGTTCTGATTTAGTGGTAAATAGTGGTAAGTCAGTAAAAATTACCATTAAAGCCCGCGATCCGCAAGGTTCGAATTACAACACATACAGTTCGTATACTAATCCTGTATTGGATCATATTGATTTAATAAAAGGAAAAATTACAGGTAAAATTGATCCAAGTAGTCCAAATTATACTGTTGATAATGTTTCAACAACATCTGTTATTGCCCGTTTTGATGCCGTTGGTGGAATTGCAGATACAAAAAATATTACAAGTCAAAAGTGGACAAACTTAGGTAACGGTTGGGTGGAAATGAGTTTAATCATTCCAAATGTTACCGATTCTGTTTATTTCCGTTTGCGCGGTTCTAATCTTGGTTTAAATGTGACCAACGAAACTGATGCCGATGGAAATCCATTAGCCGATGCTTTGATGGGCACAAATGATGCTGCAAAAGCATTTGCCGATCTTTGGTTCTATTCAAACCCGATTTTTGTATATACTACCCCGGTAAAAACTGCCAAATTCCAAATTAAACAAGCATCGGACGATTTGGAAGAAGCTTTAGCGCCTGAATCCGGATTTACACAAACATTGCCTGTTGGACAAATAGACTGGACTAGTAGCGATTTAGAATTAGGATGTGAAGGAAGTGGAAACTCAGGACCACAGATGATAGGTTTACGTTTTCCGGGCATTAATTTATCCAAAAACAAAACAATAAATAATGCCTATATCGAAATGGAAGTGGATGTAGCAACTTCAAAAGTAGATCCTTGTAACTTAATTATCAGAAGCGAAGATAGCGATAATCCGGCAACATTTACAAATACAGTTTCGGTTCTAACTGCCAGACCAAAATCAAGTAATTCTGTTGCATGGAATGTTGATGCTAACTCGTTGAATGTAGTTGATCAACGTTATTATTCAGCTAATATCGCCAGTTTAGTACAGGCAAATTTAAACAGGGAAGGTTGGAGCAGTGGAAATGCCATGGCATTTTACATTACAGGTTCTGGACGCCGCGAAATGGAATCGTTCGATGGCGAAGCAAGTGCAGCAGCGGCTTTAGTGGTAGAATATGAAATGAATGAGCAAGAAATACGTGAAATGCAAATTGCCGATTCCATTGCTTATAAAATTGCATTGAAAGCCGATTCTATTTTAGCTACAACAAGTTCATTAGTCGAATCAAGTTATACAATTCCAAGTTGGACAAATTACTTAATGGCAAAAAAAGCGGTATCGACTAATCCGACCGAAACAGTAGTTAATAATTTTGAAAATGCAGTGGATGGGTTGGTTGCTTTTGAAAAACCCTATTCTATCAGTATGACCTTTAATAGCGACCCAACTTCGCGCATAGGTTTTGCCTGGTACAACAATGCCGGAGTAACAGATGGTAAGGTAGAAATTGTGAATGGAATAGTTACGGATGAAAATGCATTTAATGCGCCTCTAAGTATTAACGCTACAAGTACAGCTCTAACTAATGTAAACTATAATGTTTCAGGCAATAATTTATCAACCTTAGCAGGTATTTCGAGCAACTCGAAACGGAATTATGTAAGTAATAAAGCATTGGTAACCGGACTAATGCCTAACACTACCTACTCGTACCGAGTTGGAAAACCCGGTGCGTGGAGTGAAATAGGAACATTTACAACAGCCAAGTCAAGCAAAGATGCTTTTAGCTTTATTTATGTAACCGATCCACAAGCCAATACGGTGGATATGTTTGATATTTCGCAGAGAACTACTCATGTAGCCAATACAATGTATCCAAATGTAAATTTCTGGTTAAGTTGTGGCGATTTGATTGAAACTTCAGGCTCAACCAATTCTGAATGGGAATATGAACAGTTCTTTAAAACTCAACAGGATATTTTTATGAATAAACAGTTTGCACCCGTGATAGGAAATCACGACAAATCGGCAAACAAAAACTTTTCAAACCACTTTAATACATTCTGTCCTGCATTTGATGCAACTTCAACTACTCCGGGTAGTATTTACTCGTTTGTATATGGCGATGCATTGTTTATGGCATTGAGTTACGAAGATTATAGTGTACCAGGTCGCTTAACTGAAATTGCAGACTGGATGAGATCGCAGGTAGAAGCTCACCCTTATACCAAATGGAGAATTGCTTTTTACCACAAAACCATGTACACGGGTTCAAGTAGCCACCAAAGCGATACTGATGGTAAAGCAGTACGCGATGCATTGGCTCCGGTATTTGATGAGTTACATATCGACCTGGCATTACAGGGACATGACCATATTTATGAGGTAATGGGACCCATCAAAAACAAAACTCTTGTTAATAATGCAGTTAAGAATACCATTTCTGTAACTTTCGATGCACGTACAAACCTGACAGCAAAAATGGGTGGTATATTTAATACACTTGATGGAACAATGTACTTCCTGAATAATTCTGCTGGAAAAAAGAAATATGAACCGCGTTCTGAAGCTCAAATGGCATCAGTTGAAACAGGGTTGGGATTGTCTAACTATTTCGGTATGTTTAGTGGACGTTTCGGTCAAAATGGTTTGCCAACATTCAGTAATATATCTGTAAGTACCGATACAATTGCAATTAGTACTTACGAAGTGAACGATGAAGGAGTCGCTAATCTATTCGATAGTTTTAAAATTGTAAAAACAAATGATTTTGCAACGGGATTAAACAATACTTTCACAAACGGACAGCATTCAATAAATATCTATCCGGTTCCTGTTAAAGATTTTGCATACATTACTTTCAAAGAAAATGTAGATGCCCTTGTAGAAGTTTATGCTACCAATGGAACTCTTGTGAAATCAGAATCGGTTAATGGTTCAGCTCAGGTTGATTTGAGTAATTTGTCAAAAGGAAATTATTTAATGAAAGTTAGTTCTGAAACAGGAAATTATGCCGTAAAATTTATTAAGGAATAAGTTTTGATTATATTTCATAAAGGCTATCCGTTTTTTGCGGATAGCCTTTTCTGTATTACCTGATCTTCATTCTTACCTGATCTTATTTTCAACGCCGATGTAATCAGTTGCAATTCCCCTTAAAATTATATGCCGGCGGGAGGTTATCTCGAAAGCGATTGTAATTTCGGATTGGTTGTCCGGGTTGTTGGTTGTGGTTGTGGACTATTCGAGAACGGGGTGTTTGTACTATTGTTGTTTGTATTACTGCCTGTTGTATTTTGTTTTTCAGCTTCATCTTCCGAATTTTTTCCCATCAGACTGCTTGTACCGATTTTCTCACGAGGCTCTTTGGCAAAAGTAACCATCACATCCGCACTTTTAGCGGGACGCTGTTTGTCGAGCCAGAAAAAGTTTTTCAGGAATAAATCTCCTCCCGAAAGTTGTGTCAGCGGATACATTACGCCGGTCGATGCGGTTGTTAACACTATTCTTTCTACTTTTTTATCTTTCAGGTACATAGTTACAAAACTACTTTCGGTTTTATTAATCCCAATCAGGGTCGAATCAGCATCATCCCTTGGGTAATAAATTGTTTCGGCATTTCCATTTACATCAACTTTTTTCAAAGCTCCACTATCGATATAAGCAATAATTTCTTTTCCCGAAAGTTGATTAAAATAAAGCGAATCTTCCTTTTGCGCCGCCATTGCAGCACGCTGGATATGTACGCGTTCTATTTTCTTGTTTTTTGTAAAAGCCTGAATAAACTCGCCCGAAAGTTGATTCTCTTCAGCCCAGAGGACAGGCTCGCCATACATGTTCATAACCGAATCGCGTGCCATGTAAACCAACGAATCGCACAGTCCCTGTATATCATTTCTGAAAATCCTGACATTATAATAGCCTCGGGCCACATCGTAAACAGAGTCTTTATAAGTGCGTAAAGTATCGGCGTGCACCCACAAAGTGTCTTCGCTCGACCAATCGACTAATAGCGCAGAATCGGTTCCTAAACCAATTTCGGTTTCTTCGTTGTAATAAATATAATCACCATATAAAGTTGATTTCTGGACAGAATCAGTCATTGCTACATTTACAAACGCTTCCCCGTATTTTTTAGCTTTGTCGTAAAAAACAGTATCGCCAACTATGGTTTTGCCATCTTTGTGCACTACCAACGACCGATTAAGTAACATCATTTGTTCCGAAGCGGTGTTGTACCAGCCGTTTTTTGAATAAATATCTGTTTCGTCCTGATACAGGATATGCGTAGGTCCCACGATATTGGCAATGCTTGTTTTGGTGTTGTATCTCAGTGTATCCGAGTCCATAGTGAAATTCTTATTGATCAATTTCACTTTGTTCTGAAACACAGCATCGTTGGTTGCAGTGGAATACTGTCCCCAAACCGAAGTCAGGGTATTTTCAGGGTCTACAATTTTCCCTCCCGTATAATAATATGCCAGATTTGTGTTGCGGTCGTAATTCAAACTGTCGGTAGTCAGCGTTGTTTTACGGTTTTCCATACGCACATTGTGACGCATGCGAGCCAATTTCATGTTTCCATCATAAAACAGAAAATCGCCATACACAAAGAGCGTATCTCCCTGAACTATACGCACATTACTAAAAGCGTCAAATGAATTGGCTTTTTCGTAAAAGTAGGCGCTGTCGCAATAAAGCAAGGCATTATCATGTCGGAAACGCACATTTCCTCTTAGGATTTGCATATCTGGATGCAGTTCCTCATCGGCAATTACTATATTGGCATTATCCATATAAACAATGGTTGCATTGGGGATATTCAACGGATTGACTATCGGAGCAAGCGGTTTGGGCGTTGCCATGGGTCTGGCAGTTCTGGTTACAGGTTTACCTTTACCTTTTTTATTGGTTGTGGTTTTAGGGGTAGGGTTTTGGCTTTGCAATATTTCGTTACGAAGTTGTCTGGGTCGTATCTGTCCTTGTGAAACGACAATAAACAAACAGAGCATGCCGAACAACGCGATACGCCTGAAAACCCATAGCCTCTTTACGATTAAAGCAAAAAAACAGTAAAGGGGAAATATAGTTCGTTTGTTTTTATTTTTCATTTGAATCTTTATCCTTTAACCGATCATGGATACATTTATCAACTCCCTCTTTTTTTGGAAGAGAGTTGGGCTGAAGTCCTTATTTCTTGATCCATCCCGGATATTGGAAATTACAATTTTGCCATGCGGGATCAATACTGATATAAGTCTCTTTTTGTTTTTTTATAATCCAGTTGTTGATAAATTCTTCTTTTTTCTTGTTTTCGTAATAATTTCTCAACATTTGGTAATCATCGGTCAGGTTGGCTTTATGAGTATCCGTTTTCGATTTTACTTTAACTACGGCTACTACTTCTTTATTGGTTGTCGGGTTGATCATGCTGAATGGTTTGGAAATCTCGCCGACATTCATTCCATAAACGATTTTTGCAATTTCCTGAGGTAAATCCTGATATTCAAATTTTGAAGTCCCCGATTTTTCGTTCAGCATCAAACCGGCATTCATGGCCGTGTTTTTATCTTGTGAGAAATAAATAACAGCTTGTTCAAAAGTGGTTTTTCCTTTACGAATCAGGTCGGTAATGGAATCGAGTTTCTGAACGGCGTTGTTTTTATCAACAATCGAAATGCGAGGTTTCAGCAGGATATGACGGCAATTGATCCGGTCGCCTCGTTTCTCGATCAACTGGATAATGTGATAGCCAAATTCAGTTTGTACAATGCGCGACACTTTTTTCGGATCGGTAAGATTAAAAGCCACGGTTGCAAATTCGGGAACGAGTTGCCCGCGTCCCATGAAGCCCAGTTCACCACCCCGTTTGGCGCTTTCGGCATCTTCGGAATAAAGGCGGGCCAGCACCGAAAACTCGGTAGTTCCTTTATTGACACGATCGGAAAAATCGCGTAAACGCTCTTTGATACGGTTGCTTTCTTCAATCGGTACGGGTGGTTCAAAACTGATAATTTGTAATTCAACCTGGGCTGGAACAGTTGGTATGCTGTCGTTAGAAAGGGAATTGTAGAATCGACGAACATCTGATGGAGTAGATTTAATGTCGCCCACTAATTTTCTTTGCATTTCCTGGATAATCATCTGGTCGCGGAACATGACACGCAGGTCTTCGCGTAAATTGACCGTGTTTTTACCAAAATATTCCTCCATCTTTTCTTTCGACCCAATTTGCGAAATAAAAAAGCTCAGGCGGTTTTCCACCTGGTTCATCACCGTACTTTCGCTCACTTCCACACTGTCGAGTTTCGCCTGATGCAAAAACAACTTGTTGATGGCAATTTGTTCGGGAATTACACAATACGGATCGCCCTGAATAGGCGTACCTTCGTATTGGGAGCGCAAGCGCTGTTCTTCCACTTCGGAACGCAGGATGGATTCGTCGCCAACAATCCAGATTACTTCGTCGATAATGTTGGTTTGAGCCAACAGGTTTGTTGCTGTCAGGCAAAGGAAAGTGAAAAGGAATAGAATATTTTTTTTCATAAAAAAAGAAATTATTTCGTGTTTGATGTTTTGTATTTAGGGTTTCACATTCAAGTAATTACTTGATAGTCGGGTATTGTTAACTTAACAACTTCCTCTTATTCCCCTTTCGGGGGTAGGGTTTGCTTATTTTTTGAAATAAGTAACCGATTCGTTTTCAATAGCATCTTTATACAACTCGTATTCGAAGTTGGTAATAAATTCGGCTTTGAGCTTGTTCATAATTAAATTACTGATTTTCGGCTTTGCCATTTCGAAAGGTTCCACTTCTCCGGTTGTTTTGTACGATTCGATTCGTAAGAAATAATGCCTGGTACTGTCGGATGTTTCATAAAACTGATTATTTGTAACAAAGGCGGCAGGGTCTTCCACCTGAATCGGAATTTTCTTGAGTATTTCGGTGAATGGCGTCCAATCATTTCCAAAATAATCGTAGCTGATTGCATTCCGTATGCTGTACTTTTCGATACTTTCAAGCGCTTTTGTGTTCCCCGACTGCACCCAGCTACGCACATTAGCCAGTTTGGGTGCGTTTGATGGAACAATAAGCAACATTCCTTTGATCACGTTTTCATTCAGCGCCAGCTGCTCACTGTATTGCTCGTAAAAAGCCCTCATTTCCTCTTCGGTCGGACCGTTGGGCAATCGTTGTTCAATCAGTTTCTGCTGATATTGATGAATTGTTAGCGATTTGCGATAATCTTCTATAAGCCGGTCGATTTCATCCTTGTTGGTAACATTTCGTTTTGCGATTTCGTAAAGCAACACATCGGTTACCCATTTGCGTATAAAACTTTCGGCTATTTCGGCGCTGTCTTCGGCGTTTACATTCGGCGGTATAATCTCCTGAATCTGATCGAGATACAAGAACTTGCCTTCCACTTCGAGCAAGGGTACGCGCGCATTATCGGCTGCTTTGCGCGTACACGATGACGAAATGACAACAGCAAAAATCAATATCAGTAATCGGCTTGTTTTCATACGGAAAGCAAAGATAATATTGCTTTTAATAAAATAATGCTAAATTACGAATAATAAATCAGAATAAAGGTTTTTTAATTGCATCGAAGCAAGTAATTGTCGGTTTATGCTCCTAACCTGGACAAGCCAGAACAAAAAGGTAGAACGCAAATACCGCAAATACCGCAAATTTTCGCCAATAAAGGCTGATATTTTCTATATTTTTATTACACTTTAAATGACTGATATCTGAATATTGTGCCAAAAAATACACGAATTCGAAAAATAAGGTAGGTGATATTCTACTTCGTCTTGCCGGATTGATTCTCTTCCCTTTATATGGGGCTTCGACTTCGTAAATTGGGATTTGTAATCCGACTTTCCATTCAATTTCTTGAATGATTTACCTTTTTATGGATTGCAAATCCGAAGAATAAGTAGGATTGCAAATTTTACCGGACGATTTGCCACTTTTGTAGATTTAAGTATCTTTTTATCACAACTATCCGAAACATTAACAACTGAAAATGTTTGAGAATTTCATATTTTTATCGTCTATATTTCTACTTTGATACATTAATTATATGTAGTCCCTTCGGGACTTTAGGGGTTATTTGTCTTCCTGTTTTTACCAATATGTTTGTGACTACGGCGCTTTTTTCAGATAGTAGAGCTTTGATATTGGTAAAAAATAAGTACAATTCCTACATATTAAGTCCCGTTGGGACGTGATTGATCCATAAGTCAAAAACAAGATTGTTACCGAGAACCAAACAACTCCCATTGGTTTAGAAATAGGAATTGTGAATTCCTTGGCTTCTTTTAACCCGAAGACATTAACAAATACAAGTAGGTGGATTAGTCCGTGAAACAAAATGATTAATAAAAATACAGTTCTCATTCTTAATTAATTAGATGTAAAACATATAATGCTAAAAGTGGAATTACATCAGAAATAGAATGAATTATCATCGGATAATAGATACTTTTTGTTTGATGAAAAACGATTGCATAAAGTAAACCGAAACCCAATGATGTTACTACTTGCACAATACTTAAATGATATATTTCTAATGGATAAAAATTGAAACCAATATGAGCCAGTGCAAAAAGTACTGCTGCAATAATTCCCGCATAAGTTATTTCAAAACCAAAAATATCTGTCTTTTTTACAAATCCAGCTGTAAGAAGTAAAGCGATTGGAAAGGACCTAAATAATATTTCTTCTGAAGGTCCAACGACAAAACTTCTGAAAAAAAGTTCCCCTAAAAAATTTCTGCTGTTTGTTACATTATAATATGCTTCAGGAGTATTGTTTGTAAGCAAATTATAAGTATTAATACCCACATAAATGAATGTCCAGACTAATGTGAACCAACCTACCCATTTCCATCCAAGTGATTTATTGCCCCACTTCAAGCCCCACTCTTTAAAAAAGTCTTTCTTCCAAATTAATATTAAAAAAGTTGGTATTAACGCTTGAATGATATGATGCACAATTTCCCACATAAACTTTTTATCGGGGTCAATTACAGTAAAAAGGGGATTTAGTTTGTCCGCAATCAATGTACCGATTCTTGGCGCTAATAGTAAAACTATTACTACGATTGTCGTTAAGAAAATTTTGTTTTTCATGGTATGATGTTAAATTTTATGTTTGCCCATAACGACCGAGGCTATGGGTATTTGGTCTTGCCAAAGGCTATACGGGAGCATTCGCTGTCGCACAGCGACATGGTGAATGCGGTAGCAAAACCTGCTAAATGCACGTCAGCCAGCCAATGGGCTTAGGCGCGTTGGCAGTAGTGGGTTTTTGTTCGTATGTCATTTTGATAATTTCAATATTTTAAATGCTCCCTGTCCAACGATGAAAAACACAATAGTTCCAACGATAAGGTCGGGATATTTTGAGTTTGTCAAGTAAACAAGTCCACCAGCCACAATTACACTGAAGTTTACAATAATGTCATTAGATGTAAAAATCATACTTGCTTGCATATGCGCTTCTTCGCTTTTGCTTTTTTGAAGTAAATACAAACAAAGTCCGTTGCCGATAAGTGCAAGAATCGAGATAATTATCATTGTCTGAAAATTAGGAATCGCTTCAAGTGCTATAAATCGTCTGATTACTTCAACAAACCCCAAAACCGCAAGCATCAACTGAAAATATCCAGCTGATTTTGCAATGTTCTTTTTTCGTGTCATTGTTCCGCCAACGGCAAAAAGTGCAAGTCCGTAAACAATGCTGTCGGCAAGCATATCCAAACTATCAGCAACAAGTCCCATTGAGTTTGAGATAAAACCTGTCGTAAGTTCGAGTGCAAAAAAGAAAAAATTAATGGCTAAAACTTGCCAAAGCAATTTTCTTTCGCGCTTGGCGTTGTCGCTGATAGTTTCGTAATTGTCAGCCGAAACACTGTCTATGAGAGACGTGTCAAATTTTAAGGCGTCAAGTCGTTGAATGATTTGGTCGTAATTGCCAATATGTATAACAGTTAATTTTCTGTTTGGGATATCAAAGTCCAACGACTTGATGTTGGTCAAGTCGGCAAGTTTCATCCGTATCATTTGTTCTTCGGATGAGCAATCCATTTTTGAAATTTTAAATGTCGTTTTCTGCATTGTTAATCGTTTTATGTTGGGTATTTCTACTATTACTGATAACGGATTGGCAGTATGAAAAGTTGCCGATTGCGGGCGATTTCCTGTTAAGTTCAAGTTACAACTACTTTTGATACGAGCTGAAACGCTTGATAAACCACTTACTGCCAAATGTTTTATACACGTTGTTGGGTGCTGGTGTTTCTTCTTATTGTCAGATTTACAAACTGATACGAAATACTTTTTTATTGAAATTTTTGTTTTATTTCTTCGTTTAATTCTTCATCTCGACCAGTCAGTTGCTTGATCAATTCAAAAACTTGTGTTCTAGGATTGTGTTTTGCAAAGTTGTTATTACCGTATTGTTGAGATAATTTTTCTGCGTTCTTGATTGCCTGCATCTGGTTACTACATTTTTGTAAAATATCGTACATTTCTGTTGAGTTTTTGGTATAAACAAAACCCGAAAATTTCTTATTTATCTCATTTTCAATAGCCTTTTTATAATCTTCTCGGCTCATTGGTGTGTTGCGATACTGAAAATGCAACAAATACCACAACTCAAATGCTTCGTTGCTCCACGCACAGCCAATATTGTTTGCTTTTGCCTTTTGAATGGCAGAATTGAAATTATTATCAGGAAAATTATCTTTGTCAAAAACTGCCCAAACTCGATTGTATCTATTCGGTGTTTTCTCCCTGATTTTCAATGCTTCTTCTACAACTTTCAACGTGTTATAACCCTTTCCATCACAATCAATTTCAAAAATCACATTACCCGATTTTCCGCTGAATTTTTTGAAATAATTGGGTTCAGTTTTTGCACCTTCGCAAACAATCAGAAAGAAAATTTTTACTTCTCTCGATTTTCTTTTTGCTGTGCTTCTTGCAAAGCGTTTCAAGTTGGCATTATTTATTTTCTGCACTCTTGCCATAATCTCAACATATTATAAATTAGTGATATATGGAATTGCGCCGTAACGACCTGCAATGTAGTTTTTCTCTAAGTTGGCATCTTTACGAACTTTTGTTCCGTCTGCAAAAACGAAATCGTCAAGTGCGTACAAATCTGTTTGCTCAACCTCATCTTTTTCGGTAAACCAAACTTGATCTCGACGAAAAATATCTGTACTCAAAAGATTTGTATCATGCGTTGCAAAAAGTAGTTGGGCTTTGCTCGGATTAGTTTCGGGACTGTTGAAAAGTTTGATAATCTGCATAGTAATCAGTGGGTGCAGTTTTGAATCCAATTCGTCAATAATAAGCATTTTGCCATTTTGAAGTGCGTCAAAAATTGGACCTGAAAAATCAATCATTTTTTTTGTACCTTCCGATTCGTATTTATCTTTATTCCAAGAGATTGTGTCAATTACGTTCCCTTTTTCGTCATATTTGTTATGAACAGTATTAAAGGAAAGTCGTTTGTTTGCCGACAAAATTCTTTTCATAGCAGAAGTGCCTGTTGTGATAATTTCTTCGGGAGCTGGGTCGATTTCAACAATTTGAACGTCTTGAAATCCTAATTTTAGTTGTCGAAATAGAACTAAAGACTCTTCAAAACCAGACGTATGGTTTAAGAACATATTTTGCGAAAGAATCCTATAATTTGTATGAGTAATGCCCGAAATAACATTATAATCTACAAAGAATTGTAAAATCTGATTAGCAGTTTTACCGCCAAGTTGTGCAACTAAAGAAATAAACAGACGGTTATTATTTGTAGATTCTTCTTTACCCTTTCCCTCTGCATATTTATCCGACACAGCAATTCCCTTGTCTGACCTAACAAACAAAACATCTTCTTTTGTTGGCTTTTTAACTTCAAACAGCCATTCATTGATAATTGCTGTTTGGTTGTACTCAAAGCCATATCTAAATGTCTGATTTTGAAAAATAAAAACGATTTCAAAAAATGTGGGTTGATTTTCAGAAAGAGTAGAAAGCAAAAACGGACTGTAATTTAACTCGTCTGTTTCATTAAGTTTTACAGAATTCAAAACACAATTTTTCATTGTCGCAAATGCTTGAATAAGATTGCTTTTCCCACTCGAATTTGCACCATAAAGCACAACAGAACGTAGAAGTTTCTGCTTATCAAACTTAAAAAAATTATCTTTCAGTTCCGACACGCCTCCTCGTGCCTCAAAACTTATCGTCCTTCTTTCGTTAAACGATAGGAAATTTCCAACAGTAAATTCGATTATCATAATATTTATATTTGAGAAATAATTGCAAAAATAAAATATATTTTGAGATTAACAAAATGTATTCTTGTATATTTGAGAAAATATCTCAAATATATTTTATTTATTAAGTATTTTTTCAAATAATTTGTGTGAACTTTCAATAAAATCATCCATTGTTTTTTCGTTGTAGTTTTCAAGTTCAGGATACATTAGTTTTCCTTCGTTCTCAGGTAGATATTTTAAATCGTTCAAATTAAGAATATCGTGTGCCAACTCGTGATACATTATAAAGTAGCGCATTGGTTTATTGAATTTTTTCCAGGTATTTGGATTTATATAAATTTCAATTAAGTCATCATCGTTTTTCCTATATGATATTCCGTGAATATGTGTGGCATCGTCAATATTTTCAAAATTAGCAAACTTAATGATTCTTGTTTTGGGTCTTTTGGGGTAGATACCATAATTAGAAATATCTCGGTAAAACTTTCCCCATCTCGCCGGATATGGGAATTTGCGTACCGTCGTTGGAAACCAGCGGTTATGACCGGAGGGAATAATTACAAATCCTACCTGACCACCGCCACTTTATGCTCATTTAAAAGAAGTTATATCCGAAGGCACGGGTGTGATTATGTCGGCTCGTGGGGCTTGGTAATGTGTGTGGCTGTTGAGCGTTGGCATTTCTATTCGTTTAATGTGTTTTCTAATGTTGTCTTAAATTCGTTTTCGTTGTTGTAATTGTAGAATGGAACGGCTGTTATCAAATAAGTGTCTGTGTGGATTTTGATAGTTTTTTGTTCTGTTCTGATTTCTTTCAAAAAGTCTTCTTTCCATTTGTCGTGTCCAATCAAGTGGTTTCCTTTTGGTTCTATGAAAACCTGAAAAGTCATTTGTTCTCCGTCGCGTTGTTTGCAGAATAGTAAAAAGTCGGGTTCAAAAGCTCGTCCGAGTTTGTCAAAGATTTTAATTTCTCTTTCGTTACGGATTAGGTAAATGTTATCAAACTTATGATTCAGACCTTCAAACCGTCTGGAAAAGAGTTCTATAAATTTCTTTTCTTCACTTGTGCCGTAGTTGGCATTGTAAACATACCAAGGCTCATTGGCTACCAAAGTTTCTTGACCGTCTGCTCTTTCGCTGTCTTTGTAAACTTTGATTTCTTTGTCTTTGAAAACTTTTTGAATTGGCTCTTTGATAAAGTCTGAACCTTCGTATTCAGTTGAATTGCTCTTAATGTCCGCTTCTATACTTTGCAAAAGTCCGTTTAGGGCTTGCAAATAGTCGAAATGGCTAATTTTTTTCAATCGGTCGGCTGTCCCGCTAAATGTGATTTCCAAACCTGCTAAATAGTCTGTGCTGTCAATGAAATTAGAAAGTGAACCAACACTTGGAAAGTAATGCGATAAATTGGCAAAATAAAAAAATGGATTTTGACTCAATGCAAAACGGATTATGTTTTTCGGAATTACGGTTAACTCAACATCCCTTGATTTTACAATTTCATTTTCAGCTATTGGATTTTCCAATTCAAAACCTAATGCAAGCGACATTCTCCCAACACCTGAAGACAAGGTGTGTCGATAGTTGGTTTTGTTAACTCCTACATCTGAAAATGATTTTATGTTGTCAAAACTTTTTGGAATTTTCTTGTTGAAAAAAACGTGTCCATCACGGTAAAAATCCGTTTTCTTAAATTCTGGTTTCAAAAACAAACTTAGTTGAATCGTATTTGCGTCATCTTCATAAATACCCGTATCCACAAGGGCTTTCTTCAATTCCGAAATATAACGGCTATCTTCTTTGGTGTGGTAGTACAATTCTTCCAAGGTTTTCAAGTCGTTTGAATTAGCATCATCAAATTTACGGGTAAACTTGTCCTGCCCTTCTTCCAATGCAAAAGGATAATATCTTGCTCCGCGACCAATTAACTGAGCTTCTGAAAGGGTAGTTTTTCCCGGCTTTCCGTCTTTGCCGTCCCGGTCTTCGTAAAGGCGAACTATGTCAAACAAATTCAAAACGTCCCAACCTTCGTTCAGTTTCTGAACCGCAAAAATGGCACGGATTGGATTGTTTTCATCTTCCAAAGTGTTGAGCAATATTTGGTTTTGCTCGGCTTCTGCATCATTGTTGGCACTCAGGCAATTTTCAAATCTAAAATTGGATTGAATGCGATTTACAATTTCGTTGACTGAAATTCTATTTGCTTCAAAAAATCGGAAAGCCTTTTGAACAATTGGAACAGTGGAAGTTTTTTGAATTTTCTCAACCTTTGCCACCGAAAAATCATCAATTAGTTTATGAAAGTTCTCTTTGTTTTGTTCCGATTCTTTAATGGTTCTTTTGGCTTTAAAGAGAATTACAGGCTTTAAATTGATATTGTTTGAAGTTGCCAATTCCTGACGATACAAGTTTAAAATCAAAGCCTGAATGATTCTATCTTGCTCGTTATACAAAGAACGGATAAGGTTTATTTCTTTGGAATATTTGTCTTTACGAAACTCGGCAAGGTCATATTTGAAAATTACTTTGTCTTGATAATAGTTTATCAATGCTGCCGTGTCGGTGTCAATGGTTGCCGTAAACTCCAATAAAATATTTTCAAAATTGGAATCGTGAATTTTCTTTACGGTATCTTCCCAACTGCCAAACAAATTGCCCGATTTGGTTCCTGCTACCAAGTGATGCGCTTCGTCAGCAATCAAAACCAATTTTTGGTCTTTAAAATCTTCGTAGGTTACGCTGTTTTCTTTGGTATTGTTCAGGTCACTGTGAAGTTGTTGAATAGTGGTAAACTTCAAATTGATATTCTGATGGTCGGCTTCTTCAAAGTTGTCAATTTCTTTGATTAAGACTTCTTTTCCGTCAATCACAATTTTGTTGTTGAACAAGTATTTTGAAGCCTGCGGATTCAGAAAATTGTCTTTGGTTTTCAGTATAATATTGTTGCTGTTTACAAAAAAAATAAAGTTGCGATAGCCTTTTTGGTAAAGGTGCAACATCAAACCGGCCATAATCAAAGTCTTTCCGCTGCCGGTGGCCATGTTGTAAAGCAAATGATAAGGACGTTTGGGTTTTTCTTCTAAATCTTCATTATCTAAAAAGATATATCGTCTAAATGCTTTAATTTGGTAAGGTCGTATGCGAAACTTGATATTATCGGAAATATAATCAGGCACGACAATTTCTGACAATGCTCTGCTGACAAATGAATTATCGAATATTTCGTATAAAAACTTCATTATTTTTCTTTTTTATTTTTGGATTTCAATGCTTTGAGCTTTTGATTAGCTTCTTCTATACTGGCTATAAATTGCTTTTCCACTTCCGATAATTCATCATCAGATTTTTTTCTGTAAAGTTCATATTCCGCCATTGCTTTTTGCTGGGCTAATTCTGCCGAAATTTTTCCTGCATGGGTCAGCACGTTCTGCCGGCTCATTTTTATGAATCCGTCCAACACTTCAATCCAATCTTTCATGTACATTGGTTTACGTTGCATGGCGTTAATTTCGGCAATGTCCAAATAAGCCGAAACTAAACGGTTTAACACTGCCAGCTCTTCTTCGGTTAAATAATTTTTGGCTACGGTGATTTCCTGCTTTGTAGGTTTCTTTCCTTTAAAGGAAGTCAAACCCATAAAAGGCAACTGAGCATTAGAACGTTGATAAATAATTTCTGCTGCTGTGTGTCCGTGCGCAGCCCAGTGCAATTTGTTTTGAACCGTTTGAAAAAACTTTTGGGTTATTTCTGCATTTGGGTCATAGTCGATGCTTGTGGCATAAATCTCAAGTACTTTTCGATAAAAAATCTTTTCTGATGAACGAATGTCGCGAATGCGCTCAAGCAATTCTTCAAAATAACCACCGCCTTGCTTTAGCAAGTCATCGTTCATGGTAAAGCCCTTTATCAAATACTCCCTTAGGCGTTCGGTTGCCCAAATGCGAAACTGCGTGCCCCGAAGCGATTTTACCCGGTAGCCGACAGAGATGATTACGTCTAAGTTGTAGTGATTGACTTTGTAGCTTTTACCATCGCTGGCAGTTGTCAAGTTTTCCTTGACAACTGAATTTTCATCCAACTCACCTTCTTTAAATATATTTTTGATATGCAGGCTTATATTTTGCTTTGTGGTCTGAAACAGTTCCGCCATGTCTGCTTGCGTAAGCCAAACAGTATTGTCCTCCAGCCGAACCTGAATTTTTATCTGACCATCACCGGATTGATAGATCAATAATTCACTATTTGATTTTTCGGGTAACATTCTTTACTTCTTAATTTGATAAAAATCGTTGGTTACTTTCTTTTCTTCTTCGGTGCAAGCAAAGTCGGTATCGTTGAGCGAAGATAGGTTTACATACAATTGGTTCTTGTCCAATAGTTCGCAAAGGTGTTGTTTCTGTTCTGCAAGGCTCAGTGCTTTAAACTCTTCCAAATGTGCATCCTGCTTTTTAATGTCCACATTGTAATTCAGAAAACTTTTGGCTTTCATCTGCTCCCGTCTCGCCGGATATGGGAATTTGCGCACCGTCGTTGGGAATCAACGGTCATGACCGGAGGGAATAATTG
>DIFH01000021.1:13226-13714 GCA_002427615.1 Paludibacter sp. UBA5753 | reverse complement strand
ACCCGTTGCATTAAAACGATTATCAATATCATGGGCAACATGTTTCCATATTTACGCGATGTAAACGATTTCAAACACAAACTTTGGGATCACGTGGCTATTATGTCCGATTTTAAATTAGACATTGATTTCCCTTACGAAATTGTGCAGGCCGAGAATCTTTATACCCGCCCGGAAAGCATTCCTTACAAAAACTCGCGCATCCGCTACCAACATTACGGACGTACCCTGGAAGAAATGATCGACAAAGTGGGTGATTATCCTGATGGGGAGGAAAAAAACGAATTGATTCGACTCATTGCCAACCAAATGAAAAAATGTTTCCTGACATGGAATAAAGAAGTGGTTGACGACCGGAAAATATTTGATGATTTACGTGAATTATCGCACGGCAAGCTTGATATTTCGGAAGATTTCCTGAAATTGGTGGAGTCGAGGGATGTGCTTCATAACAAGAAGAACAAGTTAAAGAAAAAATAAATTGCCCC
>DIFH01000021.1:6727-13213 GCA_002427615.1 Paludibacter sp. UBA5753 | reverse complement strand
AAATTGAATAAGTTAATCGGTTGATGGGTTCGGGATAACAGAGTTCCGACTCAGACAAGTAATTTGATTTTGCCGATTGATGATTCACAAGTCTGTAACTTTCATTTTCAGATACCTTTCTATTCAATCGTAAATTGTAAAACGATAAAATGGCAAATAATAAAATGGCATCATTTAAGATTGAAGGAGGACATAAATTAAGCGGGGAAATTATACCCCAAGGAGCAAAAAACGAAGCGCTTCAGACGCTTTGTGCGGTTTTGTTAAGTCCAGAAACCATAACCATTAGCAATGTACCGGATATTCTTGACGTGAACAACCTGATAAAATTGTTAAGTGATATGGGAGTTGAAGTGTCGAAAAAAAATGCTGACACCTACGCTTTCAAAGCTGAAAACATACATCTTGAGTATCTTGAAACTGAAGAGTTTTACCAACAAAGTGCAGCATTACGCGGTTCGGTAATGATTGTCGGACCCCTCGTAGCTCGTTTTGGCGTAGCCATGATACCCAAACCGGGAGGCGATAAAATAGGTCGACGCCGATTGGACACGCACTTCCTTGGAATTCAAAAATTAGGCGCCGAATTTCATTACGACCCTGATAAAAAACAATATAAAATAGTAGCCGAAAAATTAAAAGGCTGCTATATGTTACTTGACGAAGCTTCGGTAACCGGAACAGCCAATATCGTTATGGCATCGGCGCTTGCCGAAGGAAAAACAACCATTTACAATGCCGCTTGCGAACCCTATCTACAGCAATTATGTAAAATGCTGAACAATATGGGAGCAAAGATTTCGGGAGTTGGTTCCAATTTGCTCACTATCGAAGGCGTCGAAAGTTTAAGCGGGTGTAATCATGTTATTTTGCCCGATATGATTGAAGTGGGAAGCTTTATTGGCATGGCAGCCATGACCGGTTCCGAAATAACCATTAAAAACGTTTCATACGACGATTTGGGCATTATCCCCGACAGTTTCCGCCGATTGGGTATTCAACTGGAACAACATGGCGACGATATTTTCATTCCCGCTCAGGAAAGTTATACCATCGAATCGTTTATCGATGGGTCGATTATGACAATCTCCGACGCACCCTGGCCGGGATTAACGCCTGACTTACTGAGCGTTTTCCTGGTTGTAGCCGCAAAAGCCAAAGGTAGTATCCTGATTCATCAAAAAATGTTTGAAAGCCGCTTGTTTTTTGTCGATAAACTGATTGATATGGGAGCGCAAATTATACTTTGCGACCCGCACAGAGCAACGGTTATCGGCTTGGGCGAACAACTTCATTTGCGCGCCGCCACTATGAGTTCGCCTGATATTCGCGCAGGAATTGCACTTTTGATTGCAGCTATGGCTGCCGAAGGAACGAGCATCATTCATAACATTGATCAGATTGACCGTGGTTATCAGGATATTGATAAACGCTTGAACGCATTGGGCGCTAAAATTGAAAGATTCTGAGATATAATTGTTTTAAGATTCTGTTTGGTTTTTTCAAAACATCTGAATTTGATTTGTGATATTAAAATTCTAAAAATATTAGGCTTATGTTAAACAAGAAAATTGTAGACTTATTAAACAGTCAGATTAACAAGGAGTTTTACTCTTCGTATTTGTATCTCGACATGTCGAATTATTATTACGATAATAATTTAAACGGTTTTGGAAACTGGTTTGGAATTCAAACGCAGGAAGAACATGCACACGCCATGCTTTTTATAAAATATATGCAAAACAATGGCGAAAAAGTGGTACTCGAAGATATAAAGAAACCGGACATCGTTTATACCGGTTTCAAACAGGCTTTGGACGAAACTTATAAACACGAGCTGTATATCAGCCAGTCGATCAACGACATTTATGCAGTTGCTTACGAACTGAAAGAGTTTAAAACCATGCAATTTCTCGACTGGTTTGTAAAAGAACAGGGCGAAGAAGAAAAAAATGTGGATGCACTCTGTAAACGGTTCGATTTATTCGGAACCGATACACGCGGATTGTATTTAATCGATACTGAATTGGCTGCACGGACATTTACAGCTCCTTCGCTCGTGATTTAATTCTATATACAGTAGTTCTTATAAAGCGGTTTGGAAAAATCCCAAATCGCTTTTTCTGTTGAAAAATTAAAGGGCGTTCTTGCTTTTCTGAAAATTATTTTCAATCTTTGCAAGTTATAAGTTTACCTGGCCGGCTACTCATCCGTTGACTAAAACAATAAAAAATTCTATGCAAGACTCATCCTATTTTTACCATCTCGCCCGCGAATTTGCTGTTTCAACAAATCGCAGTATTTTCCTGACCGGTAAAGCCGGAACAGGAAAAACCACTTTCTTGCATAAACTTAAAAAAGAAACCAGGAAACAAATGGCCATAGTTGCCCCCACCGGTGTGGCAGCCATCAATGCCGGCGGCACCACCATGCACTCGTTTTTCCAATTGCCGCTTACCCCCTTTATCCCAACGGTTGAAGGGCGTAAAGAACTGATTGAAAAAAATAAAATGCAGGGTTTCAGACGGAAAGTTATACAGGAACTGGAATTGCTGGTGATCGACGAAATAAGTATGGTGCGCGCCGATGTGCTCGATGCCGTTGATACAATTTTGCGCCATATCCGTTACAAACACACCGAACCGTACGGTGGTGTGCAGGTGATTTTTATCGGCGACATGTTTCAACTTCCGCCGGTAGCTATTGATGAAGAATGGCGCTTGCTTGCACCTTATTATCAAAGTCCGTATTTTTTCCACAGTCAGGTTATAGCACAGCAACAACCGATTTACATCGAGTTGGATAAGATTTTTCGTCAGACCAATCCCGATTTTATCCGCGTATTGAATGAAATAAGAAACAACAACTTATCAGCCAGTGGATTATCGTTACTGCAAAGCCGTTACAATCCTTTGTTTGTGCCACCCAAAGACGACACCTACATTACCCTTACCACACATAATTATAAAGCCGACCGGATAAATGCGGAAGAATTGAGAAGCCTCAAAGGTAAAACCTACAAATTTGAAGCTGAAATTAAAGGCGATTTCCCTGAAAAAAGTTTTCCTACGGATAAAGAGTTGGAGCTCAAAATAGGGGCAAAGGTTATGTTTATCAGAAACGACACTGAGACGCCCCGGCGTTTTTTCAACGGGAAAATCGGGATGATTGAATCCATCGAAGACGACCTTATTTCCATCAAATGTCCCGGAGAGAACAATCCGATTGAACTGGAAAAAATGATCTGGGAAAACATTCGCTATTCTACCAACGAAAGTACTAAACAGATTGAAGAAAATATCCTCGGAACTTTCATGCAATATCCGTTGCGTTTGGCCTGGGCAATTACCATTCATAAAAGCCAGGGGCTGACCTTCGACAAAGCGGTCATTGATGCCGGCGATGCATTTGCGTCGGGACAAGTTTATGTGGCGTTGAGCCGATGTCGCTCGCTCGAAGGCATGGTGTTGTGGAGCAAAATCAACCCGTACAGCATCGAAAACGATCGGCAGATTGTGGAGCATGAACAAAATAAAGTCTCCGTTGAAGAACTTGAATACCAGTTAAATGAATCACGCAATCAATTCAGATCCTATATTTTGAGCCAACTTTTCGATTTTCGTACCGGAATTGGCCATATTTCGCGTTTATTGCGTGAAGTAGAAGGTGTTGCCGGTTCGTTCAACGAAGAAACGCTACCTTATCTGAAAGAAATTCTGAAACAAATACAGAGTATTCAGGAAATTGCCGATAAATTTCAAAATCAGTTACAGCGAATTTTAGAAGGCAATCCAACAAATGAAGACTATTTATCGGAACGGTTAACTGCCGCTGCAACTTATTTTACAGGCAAAATTGAGAATCTGCTCGAAACATTGCGTCAATCGCCCGCTACAACCGATAGTCGCGAAAATGCACGCGATTACAACGATCAACTACGTACAACATTTGGTTTCGTGGCTCAGAAACTCCATGTACTGAAAGGCATAAAACATCCGTTTTCGGTAGAAGATTACTTTGTGTTGAAAAACACCTTCCTCCTTCCCGATTTTACAGTAAACGCCTATGCCAAAACCGGTACGGCAAAGCAGGTTTCATCGCGGAATCCAAAATTGTTTTATCAACTGCTAACGCTTCGCAACAAACTTTGCGAACCGGAGGATTTACCGATTTATTTAGTTGCCGGCAGTAAAACATTGGTAGAAATGGCTGATTATTTGCCATTAACCGAAAAAGATTTGTTGAAAATAAATGGATTCGGTACGACGAAAGTGGAAAAATACGGCAGTCAATTCCTCGAAATAATTCAGCAATATTGTCAGGAACATAAACTTGCTTCGCAAATGGCAGAAAAAAATGATGCTAACCGCGAAAAGAAAGAAAAAAAACCTAAAGGAGATTCGAACCGCATTACGCTGGAAATGTATAAAGACGGCAAAACCATTGATGAAATTGCCGCCGAACGAGGTTTGGTAGTTTCAACAATTTGCACGCACTTATCGAGTTATATCAATATGGGATTGCTGGATATCAACCAATTTGTTTCAGCCGACAAACGCGATAAAGCCATGAAACTCATGGAACAAACGAATGAATTAGGTTCTGTTTATCAGATGCTAAGTACTATCTTAGATAAATACGAAGTAAATTTCTTTTTATCGTGGATGCGAAGTCATAAAAACTCCGAAAAGATTACACCTCCAACAGTTTAAAGTTATCGGATAAGTATATTTACGTACCTTTGCGCCATGAATCAAAAAAACATTCTCGATAAATTAAGCATAGAAACGCTTAATCCCATGCAAAGGGAGTCGCAATCGACCATTCTGTCAAATGCCGAAGTGGTTTTGCTATCGCCTACAGGAACAGGGAAAACGGTTGCTTTTTTATTGCCCGTTATCGCCGGATTGGATACAAATTGCACCGAAATTCAGGCATTGATCGTTGTTCCTTCGCGCGAGTTGGCGCTTCAAATTGAGCAGGTTATCCGTCAAATGGGCACAGGTTTCAAAACCAATGCCGTTTATGGCGGTCGTGCCGGATCACAGGATAAAATAGATTTGAAACATCGTCCGGCAATTTTGATTGGAACGCCCGGTCGCATTGCCGATCATCTGCGCAAGGAAAGTTTTTCGACAGCATTTATTAAAACATGGGTGCTCGACGAGTTCGACAAATCGCTCGAAGTAGGTTTTGAAACCGAAATGACTGAAATAGTGGCAGCATTGCCTCATGTTCAGAAAAAAATATTGACTTCGGCTACACAAGCATTGAAAATTCCCGATTTTGTGGGATTAAAACATCCCAAATATATTAATTATCTGCACGAAGCCATTACACAACTCAAAATAAAAACTATACTTTCTCCTTCGAAAGATAAACTGGAAACTTTGGTGGACGCGCTAAGTCATATCGGTAATCAGCCGGGTATTATTTTCTGTAATTTCAAAGAATCGATTCAACGCGTAAGCGATTTCCTGAACGCCAACAATATCAGTCACGGTTGCTTTCATGGCGACATGGAGCAAATTGACCGTGAGCGCGCTTTGGTAAAATTTCGAAATGGTACCCATCAATTAATTCTGGCCACGGATTTGGCAGCCCGCGGACTGGACATTCCCGAAATAAAATTTATCCTGCATTATCAACTTCCGACTCGGGAACAGGAATTTACACACAGAAACGGACGAACTGCCCGCATGAAAAGCGATGGAACTGCCTATATTCTTGCCTGGAAAAATGAAGAATTGCCCGATTTTATTGGAAAAACTGCGATTGAAGAAATCCGTCCCGCTCCCCTACCTTTGGCTTCAATCTGGAAAACGCTTTATATTTCGGGCGGACGGCGCGACAAGATATCCAAAGGCGATATTGCAGGTTTATTCATGAAGCAAGGTAAGTTACGACCCGACGAACTCGGAATAATCGAAATTAAGCAAGATTGCACCTTCGTAGGTGTTCATGCATCCAAAATTGATGATGTCATTTATCTGACAAACAACAGCAAACTGAAAACCAAGAAGATACGTGTAAGTGAAATTTAATAATTGTACAGAGTTAAAATAATCACATAGAATAGAAATGACCTTTAACGCAAAGCCCGCCAATAACAGTTCCGATTCAGGAACTCCACTATATAAATATCAAAATAAAGAACAATATTCATTTAAACGAATCAGCATGAAAATTTTTAACAGTAAAGTCGAAAAAACTATGTGGTTGTATATTTTAGTGGGAATACCAATCGGCGTATTGATTCTTTGGAAACATAGCGGAACATTTGGTTTGACAGAAATAATTATACTCTTATTTTCGTTGGCTGTTGCCGTACTAATTCTCTACCTCATCAAATGGACTTTAAAAAGATAAATTCATTTGAACGAAAACAAGATTATCGAAGTTTCGATGACCTTGTTTTTTTGTATATTTAGGGTCTGCCGAAAAACTATAATAAGTCTGATAAATAGTAATTTATAGTATTTTTTT
>DIFH01000021.1:5698-6702 GCA_002427615.1 Paludibacter sp. UBA5753 | reverse complement strand
TGTTTCTATTGAAAGATGTCCTGAATGCTTGCCTGCGGCAGGCAGGTTTAGCCACTCCGGGGCATAAAATAGTTTTTCATCAGACCCTAAATAGTGTCATAAGAATTTACCCCAAACGCCCCTAGCCTGTTTATAAACACCTTCATCCGAATTTGGTGCAAAAATCCGTGAAGCTACTTTTTTACTTTTAGCCAAAGTTGCCGGTCCGTGCTTATAATAATTATTTATCATGTTATACACACCCCCTTCGCCGGCATAACCACTGTTACTGCCCCAGTTATAAATCAGGTAAGAATGTGCAAAAACTGACGTTATTAGGTGGAGGTTTTGACTTCAAAAAAACTCCTGCCCTCTGGACATTTATTCAAACAAGTGTAAGTTAAGCGCCTATTTGGCGGAAAAGACAAAATGCTTTAAAATTCGGAGAATTATAATAAAATATTTATCTTTGCAATAACACTTTGTATCACCCTTAAAAACATCAAATATTTATGTTAAGCGCATCCGACTTTCTACTGCTTCAGAAAAAAGGTATCAGTCCTGAAAAAATTGAAGAACAATTACACGCATTTGCAACAGGTTTTCCTTTTCAGGAAATAATAAGCGCCGCAGAACCCGGAAATGGCATTACCCCACGCTGCCGCACGATTGCATCGTGTGGCAGGTAAGTTATCAAGTAAACAATAATCAAAAAACAAGAGTTACAATGAGTAGAAATTATAAGTTCCATAATCCTTGATAGTAGTGCAATTGATTATGCCGGAGAAAAAGGATTATTGGATATTGTGTTGATATAAAGTTATTGCCACACGATGCAATCGTGCGGCAGCAGGGGGGCATAATTTCAGGAACTAACAATAAAAATACGCTTTCCGTTTTTGATTCTCAAAGAGTTGAATTCGCATATTTTCGATCCCGAAATTGTATTTCCCCCGTCCATTCGGATATAACTTCTTTTAAATGAGCACAAAGTGGCGGAGGTCAGGTAGGATTGCAATTATTCC
>DIFH01000021.1:0-5689 GCA_002427615.1 Paludibacter sp. UBA5753 | reverse complement strand
AATTCCCATATCCGGCGAGACGGGAAGTTTGAGAATTAGCGAATTAATCAACCTGAAAGCAAATGACATTGATAGCGACCGTATGCAAATACGCATTGAACAAAGTAAAGGAAAAAAGATCGTTATATTTTGTTAAGTAAAAAAACTTTATTAATTTTACGGCAATATTTTAAGGAATATAAACCAAAGGAGTGATTATTTGTAGGTGAAAATGGCGGGCAGTACGCTGATAGAAGTATTCAGAATACCTTAAAAAATGCCTTTCAAAGAGTAAGAACCATGTCCTCACGGATGTGCGATTATGAGAACTAAAGTAGGCGCACGTTGCCGGGATTTCAATTATTCCCTCCGGTCATGACTGTTGGTTTCCGTCAGACGTCCGTGAGGTTTTGTATATTTAATAAAGATTCCGGTAAGACGGGGACTATTTAGTCCATTTTGAGAAACAATTTCATTTTGCAAGAAAAGAGAAAGAAAATGACATATAAAATATAAAGCTAATAAACAAATTAAAAATCATTTAAAACAAATCAATATGAAAAAACTATTATTGGTATTATTATGCCTAAGCTCAATTACTTGCTTCTCTCAAAAAAAGGATAAAAGAAATGGTGTATATTCTGCTCACTTATATTCAGTAGAGGTATCTAAGAAAGATATAAAAGTGGGAACAATTGATACATTACTTTCGATTTATCAAGATTCTATTATAAAAATAGTTTGGAGTTATGCTGATTCTCAAATCGACTTTGAATTAACAAATAATTCCGAACAAACATTAAAAATCATTTGGGATGATGCTGCATATATTTCTCTCAAAAATGAATCTGGTCGGATATTTCATAAAGGAGTTAGATACATTGACAGAGAAAACCCACAATCACCAACAGCAGTATACAAAAAAACCACTCTATCTGATTTAATATCCCCAACATCTTACACTTATTATGGATCAAGTGTCGGATGGATATCAAATCCTCTAATACCTGTTGATGGTAGCATTTGGACTTCAAAAATTGAATATATTCAAGGTTTAATTGGCCGAACAATGCGAGTAATTTTACCAATAAAAATTGAGGATAAGGTAATTGAATATACTTTTAGTTTTAGGACTGAATTTATTGAGAAAAAAAAGAAATAACAATTCAACAAACATATAATAATTATAGGAGATAAAATTATATCAATTACAGACCATGAAGGTAAATTTCAAGTAGAGTACTCTTATAGTACAGGATGTTGGGATTGCAATTATACCCTTTGGTCATGACCGTTGGTTTCCAACGACGGTACGCAAATTCCCATATCCTGCGTGACAGGGAAACTGGTAGCAAAATAAAATTATTTCAAGTAAACTAAAAATTATGTTATGACAATTAAGCCAGAAGACTACAGATATCCTACAAGAGATGAAATAAATAATATTTATGACAACTTCCCTAAAATCGACTTGTTTAATTTCAAACCGACCAACATAATGAAATCTTTATGGGAAGATTCACAGTCGATGGAAGATGTCCATAAATTAGACAATTTATATTATTGGGATCAGTGTTTAATTAATCGAATTGCGAAAATTCGTGAAACCTATATTTTTGCAATGGCAAATTACAATCGAGGGTTTTCGGATGAATACTCAACATGTAAAACAGAAGATATAATAAATCACATTTTATTTGATTATTATTCTGAAGTTTTTTTCTACTTCTTTTCTTCGACAGTAGACATAATCACTCAAATTGTGAATGTTTATTTCGTAATTGGCTTTGATGAAGATAAAGTTTTTTTTAGAAAGGTCATTAATAAACTTAAAGACAAAACTGTTAAAGACGCTTTAAATGACTTTGACATGGAAACTTCCAATATTTCGACGATTAGAAATAGCTTTGCTCATAGATTTACACCCAATTTGCCAGACCTACGTTCAGAACTAAGTAGTGATAAAAAGATTTTAGGATTCTGTTCAAGTAAGGTTTTACAATCAAAAGAAATGGTTGCAAGTATCGATAATTCTTTAAATAGACTATCTGCACTTATGATAAATTTAAAAAAAATCATTGTTTAGAAACAATCAATAAAATAAAGAACAATGGCATAATACTAATGCCTCCTGCGTTCGGAACGACTCGGCATGGAAGCCTCGGTGGTTAACAGTAATAGTAGAAATCCCCGCCCCCTTCGGATATAACTTCTTTTAAATGAGCATAAAGTGGCGGTAGTCAGGTAGGATTGCAATTATTCCCTCCGGTCATGACCGTTGGTTTCCAACGAAGGTGCGCAAATTCATATATCCGGCGAGACCGAAGGGTTCTATTAAGTAAAAATAATAACCGACGAAGGTGTAACAGAAATGACAGTTATTAAGAGATAGTTTTTTCATATAATTTTTGTCTCGCTTGTAGTATTGAATATTAGAATTGAATTTTGAATAATATAATGAACCTCATAAAAAAATACATTAAAGATAATCAACAGTTAATGTCTGAGTGGGATTATGAAAAAAATTCTATACTTGGATTAAATCCTGACGTAATCTCAAATGGTTCTCATAAAAAAGCATGGTGGAAATGTTCTTTAGGTCATAGTTGGATAGCAGAAGTCAAGAGTAGAGTAAATGGAAATGGCTGTAAGTATTGTGCAGGTCAAGGTTTTACACCTGAAAGGTCTTTAGCTTTATGTTTTCCAGAAATTGCAAAAGAATGGGATAAGAGCAGAAACGGAGATTTAACTCCAGAGACTGTAACTTATGGGCAGAAATATATGGCATATTGGTTATGTCCTAAATGTGATAAATCTTATAAAGCATTAATATCAAACAGAACATCTAAAGATAAAAAAGGTTGTCCCTATTGTTGCCATAATCCAAAAGTAAATGAAATAAATAACTTAGCTGTGAGAAGACCAGACTTAGCGAATGAATGGGACTATGAGTGGAATGAAATGAAGCCTAATGATATATTACCAAACTCAAATAAAATGTATCATTGGATTTGTTCAAAAGGTCATCTTTATCCTGCTACGGCAAATAATCGTTCAAATGGCTATGGTTGTCCTTATTGCAGCGGACAAAAAGTTTGTGAAGACAATTCTTTAGCGACAATAAATCCAAAATTAGCAAAAGAATGGCATCCAACAAAAAACAAAAAAACATTTAATGAAATTACTTCAGGATCAAATCAATATGCTTGGTGGGTATGTGAGAGAGGTCATGAATGGAAAGCAAAAATAAATAATAGGAATAACGGTAAAGGCTGCAAGGAATGTGCAAAAGGCACACAATCATCTTTCCCCGAACAAGCAATTTTCTTTTATCTAAAACAAATATATCCGTCTACGCTTAATGGTTATAAACTCAATAAAACAGAGATAGATATATATATACCCGAATTAAAAGTAGCTATTGAATATGATGGTTATAGATACCATAACAGCGATTCGAAACTTAAAAGTGACCTTGCAAAGAATCATCTATTTAGTTTAGAAAACATAAAACTTATTCGAGTTAGAGAAAAGGGTTGTGCCGAAATGAATGAAGAAAATTGCAAAGTAATTGAATGCGTTTATAAATCTGATTATTCATATCTTAATCTGACTATTCAAACTCTAATAAATGAAGTTGAAGTAATATCTAATCAACAGAAATTTATTGAAATAGATATTAAAAAGGACAGAAATAATATTTTAGCTTTATATCTCTATTCTTTTAAAGAAAAAAGTTTATTATATGCCAATCCGACTTTAGCATCAGAATGGGATTATGAAGCCAATTATCCACTGACACCTGATATGGTTCAACCTGGGACTGAATTAAAAGTCAAATGGATTTGTAGCAAGAATCCAGAACATAAATGGGAATCACGAATAAATAGTCGGAACAGAGGAATTGGTTGTCGATATTGCGCAGGAAAGAAATAAATGGTAAAAGAACGATGGTATAATACTTAGGCTTCCTGTGTTCGGAACGACTCGGCATGAAAGCCTCGGTGGTTAACAGTAATAGTAGAAGTCCCCGTGCCATCGGATATAACTTCTTTTAAATGAGCATAAAATGGCGGTGGTCAGGTAGGATTGCAATTATTCCCTCCGGTCATGACCGTTGGTTCCCAACGAAGGTGCCTAAATTCATATATCCGGCGAGACTGGTAATCATTGAAGAAATTAAAGAAATTTCGATTGGTAACATAAAAAAAGACTTAAACAAATAGCTTTTGTTGTTATGGATAAGTGTGAAAAACAAACTCTAAATATTCAAAAAAATGAACAACCAAATTTTAATCACGACAACAAATACTATTGAGAATCAAGAAATCGAAAGTTACATAGAAATTATTTCGACGAATGTGGTAATTGGAACAAATTTTTTCTCTGACTTTGGAGCCTCATTGACTGATCTATTTGGCGGATTTTCAGGTACGTATCAAAACAAACTTCAAAAAATATACAATATTGCCATAGAGAATTTAAAGAAAAAAGCAAAACGTATAGGTGCAAATGCAATAATTGGGTTGAAAATTGATTTTGACGAGATTTCAGGTAAAGGTAAATCAATGTTTATGATTTCGGCTTTAGGCACAGCTGTTTATATTAAGGAAAGACCTGACAGCAAAGAATCAAGTTCTAAAGGTAATGTTGCTAATAATGCGATTTCATTCATAGAATTAAACAATGAAGTAACTAAATTTCATGTAATTGACAAAATAAAAAACAAAAAACTACCCTCAATTGATGAATGGACTTATCTTTTGAGTAATCCACTTGAAGAAATTGCAGATGTACTGATAGACAATTATATTGTAATTAATCCAAAGTATATTGATGAAAAGCCAGAACCTCAAAAGTTGCTTTTTGAGAATCTCCCGACTTATATACAAAATATAGACAAAAATTTTACTATCAATTTATTGTATGACAAAATTGATGGTGAATCCAACTTAATTTTGGATTTACTGAGAATGAATAAACTTTTCAATAGTGAGAAAATTAAACAATTGATTAAAAGGGGTTATATATCGACCGCGATTGAGTGCTTGAAAATTGACAAAGATACTTATGATGAGAATGATATAAATGAAATGAATGGAATAATAACTCTATTTGATGAACTACCTGACCTTGGTAGAATAGAAATGTCAAAAGGTCTTTTATCTAAATCAACAGAAGTATTTATTTGTCCAGATGGTCATAAAAACAATTCAACTGAGATATTCTGTCGACACCAAAATAGTGATTTTATATTGGATTGTCAATTAAACATTAAAGGAGTATCAGAAAAACAAATTAAAGAAATAGAAGTGTTTAAATTAAAAGTTGACACACTCGAAAAATTATTGAAAAGATAGTTATATCAAACACATAGCTCATAATACTAAGGCTTCCTGCGATCGGTACGACCCGATACGGAAGCATAGGTTGACCCCCACGCTGCCGCACGATTGCATCCCCACGCTGCCGCACGATTGCATCGTGTGGCAGGTACAAGTAAATAGCAATTAAATAGTAAACAGAAGATTTTACATAACAACCCTGTTGAAGAAGGATTAGTATTTAAAGCAGAACAATATGTGTATAGAAGTGCAATTGATTATGTTGGAGAAAAAGGTTTACTGGATATTGTATTGATATAAAGTTATTGCCACACGATGCAATCGTGCGGCAGCAGGGGGGCATCCAATCCAAGAAGCGTATCAAT
>DIFH01000128.1 GCA_002427615.1 Paludibacter sp. UBA5753 | reverse complement strand
TAGTGGTTAACAAAAGATGCCAATTACCGGATCAGCCGTAGCTCGGTTGCCCTCTCTTGTAAACCTTATATCTGATTTCTGTGCGTCAGAACCTCAGTTTTGGTAATGACTTCTTTCAGATTTGCAGTTTCCCGCAACACTCTTGTCATTCGCTAATGTTTCTTATCAACCCGTCACATACAGGAACTCTCATCCTGCCAGCTTAATATCCTGCCCGACATACTAAAAGAGGCTGTCTACCATTTGAGACAGCCTCTTTATTTTAAACACATTACGCAAGAAGCTGCCACAAAACTAATTGTAACAGCCTTTTTTTTAATCAATTGAGACGAATTTCATTAAGGTGAAATTCCCTTGCAAACTTTAACGCCATCAACATTAATTCCTTTTTCTTTGAAATGTAAGTTTTTAGTTGAGTCAGGGTTAATATCTCTGCAAATTCATCTTCCCGTCGGACTTGAATTTCTATTGCCTTTCCCAATTTTTCTGCCCTGCTTAAACCGGTGTCTTTAATAGCTTCCATTTCTTGGGCATATTTCAAATTGATAGATGCAATTTTAGAAACCTGATCCGGATTCAAATCTAAATTCTTTTGCATTAATTCGGTATGAATTTTTGCTCGTTTATCGGGAGTGAATCTTTTAAATCTCTCATTTTGACTAAAGGACGCAATACTTACAGAAAGCAAACAACAAATAATAATTAAGTTCTTTTTCATAATCGGTAAATTTTGTAATAGTTATTTCTTATTGGGCTTCATAAGCACCGTTTCTAAGATTGATTGTATACTTTTTCCCTTCAATAGTCAGGCTAGCAAGGTCGTTTCCCTCAAAAATCACCGTTCCGCTAAAACTGTAATCTCCTTTTCGAGGAACTGATCCTGACATTGTTAGAGTAGCAGTACCGCTTTGAATTCTTCGAATTGATTTATCAACCAAAACACTTTGAAAAACAAGTTTGGTATTGGAATTCGATTCTTTTGCACGTATGCCTTTGGTCAGCACATCCGATGCTCTTTCATACGAACCGTTTACTTCACATACTGAATTTCCCAAATTACCTATTGACAATACACCTGAACCGTTATGTGCCGACGATAAACGTGGAGCATCAAAATTACCTGAATAAGAATAAGAGACAACTGAACTTTTAGGAGTTCCTATTGAATCCAACGTGAAATTATATTCATAACTTGTTGTCATCGAATATGAAATTAATGCACTTGGATTGCTGACTTTGGTAATTGTCGTGTCCTTACTGTAAACAATATCAGAACTCTTTACTCTTGATGGTTTGGAAGCCGTGCTGCTAACTTCCACCGAACTTTCGATAACCGAGGTAGCGCCCATTGCATCTTCTGATAATGACATGGATACAATTTCGGCGACTTCATCGCTTGACATGGCTCCATTAGAAACTGCAGTAGCCTCATCTTTGCTACATGATGATAAAAACATCATCGAACCTGCTAAAAATAATAAAAATAGCTTTTTCATTTTTGTAAAATTTAATTGTTATAAATACTTTGTTTTTTATTTCGAAACAAAGATATGGGTCTTTTCCATTGTTTATTTTTTATTTCAACAAACAACCTAAACTTCTCAACAAACAACCAGTTCAGGATTTAATTGACCAATTACTTATCATAAGTTTACATCTAAAATAAACTACCCACGCCGCAAACTGCGAGGGATTTATCCCTAAGAGATCAAATTTACTTACAATATTTGTTTCATATTTATTGATTTACATAAAATAGAACGAGATTATATCGAAAGTCGGAAGAGCTTATATCCTTAAAGTCAGAACTAAATATAGGTTCAACCATCATGGTCAAGTATTTGTTTTTGGATGTTTTATATAAGAATGTAATAGGAACAGGACATGAATATAGATTGTGAATATTCAAGGAATCGTTTTGAAAGTTGAACCGATAATATTTGAAGTTAATACCAATCAGCCAGTGAATAGAAGAATCCTAATAAGCCGGAATGTTTATTGACAAATTAGTGTTTAAGAAAAAGAATGTGCTTTCATCTTTTGCAGGAATATATTTCAATGACAATGAAAGAGGAGAAACTTGTTGGCTGTATGACCTTACAGGTAATTGCAGTAAAATAAAGTTGAAAATAAAGAACAATGTCCTTTTTTTTGTAAGCAAAGATACTCACTTCCCGGGATTTAATATAATATTCATTCCACCAAAAACATACAAACCCTGAAAAGACTCCATTCCCCCAATGGAAGTTGAAAATTTTGGACTTCCATAGTAATTTATCCCAAAGTCAAACCTGATAACTTTTCCAGCCCTAAGCTGAACACCTGTTCCCAATTGATAGCAAAATGTAAGTTGTGATTGATAATCTATATTCTTCTCGATTCCATTTATACTGCCGGTACCTGTTCCTGTTCCAATCTTAATAAATGTGACGCCTGACGAAAGCGATACATACGGACGAGCTAAACCATTCAGAAAAGTCTTTTTAACTCCGAAAGTTACCGGTAGGATGGCTCCCCCTTGACCGCTGCCTTCTACCTTGATTCCACCCAGGCCGGAACCGGGTTCGAAGGATATGTCATCAATGCTTTGTACCGGGGGAATAGCAATGAGTCCGATAGAGAACAGACCCGCTACTTTTTCATAAGGATAGTATTCCACCTCGATGTTAAACATACTGTGATAATCGCTGATATCAATATTGGTTGTATTTTCGCTGGCTTTTGCAAACGGGAGTAATTCAAAATATCCATAATGTAAACTAATAGCGAAACTATTCCGAAGAGTTTTTAATTTCTCAAGTTTCTCCATTTCTAATTCAGCCTGGGTTTTATAATGGATTTCTTGTGCCATTATCTGTAAATTACCCATAGTTATCAGGGCAATAAGTATAGCCAGACAAAATAGTTTTCTGCCATTTACGTTTTTATGCGTTAGCTTTAAAAAATATTTTAAGCCTTTTTCAAATTTACTCATAACATGTTAATTAATAATTAAGCCATCTTTCATTTCAATTGTCCTGTCGGTATTTCTGGCGAAATCATTGTCATGGGTAACACAAATGATGGTTTGTCCATAGGATTTTGCCAACTCCTTAAAAATATCCTGAACCGCCCGTGCATTCAATGAATCGAGATTACCGGTTGGCTCATCGCCCATAATTACCGAAGGACTGTTAATCAATGCCCGTGCAATAGCAACTCTCTGTTGTTGACCGCCGGATAGTTTGTTGGCTTTCTTCAACGCATGGTCTTCCAAATCCAACAAGCGAAGACTTTCGTAGGCCTTCTGTTCGATTTCCTCAGGGGAAAATTTTCCTAATTTTAATGCCGGGATCATAATATTCTGAAGGCATGTGAATTCGGGTAACAAGTAGTGGAATTGAAAAACAAACCCGATATGCTCGTTCCGAAATGTGGACAATTCATTTTGTGATTTGCCTGTCAATATATTTCCGTTTATTTCAAGCGTACCTTCGTAATCGGTATCCATGGTGGACAGCACATATAGCAAAGTAGATTTACCGGAACCTGATTTGCCCACGATGGAAAGGAATTCCCCTTTATTTACGTCTATCGACACGCCTTTTAAAACCTGAAATGTAGTCGGGTCGTGAAAATATTTAATCAGATTTTTTACTTTTAACGATGTATTTTCCATATTATCCTCGAATTATATTAACCGGGTCAATTTTTGATGCTTTGCTGGCAGGGAAATAGCCCGCCAACAGCGTTGTAATGACTCCGAATGCAATAGCCAGAATAAAGTCTTCCACGCTGAACTGAATTGGCAATGTTTTCAGTCCGGCAATTTCAAAGGGTACCTGGTTGACTGACATCGAAATAAAATATCCAAGCAGAACACCCAGTATATCTCCCACAATACCGATTATAACAGCTTGAGAAAGAAATATCGTTTTAATATCTCCGCCGGAGAAACCCATGGCTTTTAGAATGGCTATTTCCTTTATTTTTTCGTTAATGGTCATGTTCATGATGTTATAAATTCCAAAACCGGCAACCAGCAGAATAGCGAGTGACACTGCAATGGCCAGGATATTCCGGATTTGGGTCATGGCCACTAATTGTTGGTTTGCAACCTGCCATGATTCCACCTGATAAGGAATAACAGGTACAATTCTTTTAATCAATGGTTCGGTTTTTTCTTTGTCCTTTATGTTTACCAGAATATCGCTTGCATAATCTTGATTTTTACTAAGAATCTGTCTGGCGGAAGCGATATTAATATATGCTTTTGATTTATCAACTTCTTTTATTGAGGTTTCTATAATCCCAACTACAAGCAGATTTTTGGAAATTCCATCTGATGTAAGGATATTGATATTATCGTTTACTTTAACTCCTAAATTTTCTGCCAAAACTTTTCCCAGAATAATCCCTGATTTCCGGTAATTCAAATCGAACCAGTTTCCCTGAATCACTTTCTGTGAATCATTAAAAATCTTATCTTCGTTGGCAACCTCAACGCCTGAGATTAATCCGTTTATTTTTTTTGAGCCACTTCTGAAAAAAACGCTGAAGTCCAAATGACAAGCCACATTCGTTACCTCGTTCTGTTTTTCAAGAAAAGAAATAATCCCCAAGGTGTTTTTTATACCATCGCTGTATTGAATACTTTTCCGGTTTCTGATATTAAAGAGCGTTTGAGATGAATTGTAAAAACTTTGGACAGGATTAAAAGGGTGAACGTTGTCTTCGTTATAAATCCGGATGTGCGACATGGAGGTGAAAGCCATATCGTCCTGCGTTTTATTGACACCATTCATAAAGCTATTCATAAAGATGTATATCGACACACCAAATGTTACCCCCAGTATGGCAACAACGGTTTGCCCCCATTTGGAAGTCAGATGAACCTGAGCAATTTGACGATTGACTGATTTTTTCATGAACTTATTCAGGTAAAACGATTGTTGTATTTTCATCAAGACCTTGTAGGATTTCAACCCATTCAGTAGTTTTTATGCCAATCTGCACTTTCGTTTTTTCTTTTCGTTTGCGAACCATTACATAATCATTTGGGAGCAAATATTCAGTGGGAATGACCAGCGCATTTTTTTTCTCTTGAATCACAATATTTGCCTGAAGCTGTGTTCCTGATTTTAAGTTTCGGATCGCACCCTCAAATTTAGCTTCGGCGATAAATGATTGATCTTTTGTATCGAAAGCAGGATAAATCCTCGTGATTTTAGCCTTGTGTGCATTGTTTTTATCTGTATTGAGTTCGATAAAAACGTCCTGACCCAATTGTACGCGATTGATGTCTTCTTCAGAAATCTGCAACTTTGCCATAAAATCTCCCGAACCTATTTCTGCAATCAATTCTCCTCTTTTTACCAATTCCCCATCTGTTTTGGCAATTTGAAATACCACGCCGTTGACCCGGCTGTTTATTGTAAAATAAGAATTATTGTCTTGTTGTGATATCAGGTTCGCTTTGGCATTCATCAAGTCCAGTTCCATATTCTTTTTTGTATCATTTATGCGGCTTTCAATAACCCGCAAGTCCTGTCTGGAATTTTCATAAGCCAGCTTCGACTTGTCGTAATCGGTTCGGGATACGGCATTTGACTGAATCAGGTTTTGAAATCGAAGGAAATTCAAAGAATCCGTTTCCAATTTATTTTTGATCTGAATGCGTTGAGCGTTCAATTCCTGAAAAACGGTGGAGTTGGGCTTCAGGTTGTCAAGCTTATGATGATAAGCGGCACGGGAACTTTCCAGTAGGGCTTTCTGCGTTTCTCCATAAATATGAAACAGCGTTTGTCCGACCGTAACACTATCTCCTTCTTTTACAAAGGATTCTACCAGATAACCTTCCGAAAGGGATGCGATTGAGTGTTGGTCTTCGGTAACAATATTTCCACTTGCAAAAACCACATCTACAATGTCTTTTCTTTGTGGTAAGGTTTTTTCCTGCCCCTCACATCCAGTTAAGCACAGTGAACCGATCAAGCTAAGTATGAATAAAATTCGTTTCATTTTGTCTTTATTTATTTTCGGGCTTCAATCGTTGCCCTGATAATTAAATATTCGGATAATCTATTAAGATATTGGTTTTCAGCATCTAAATAATCTTCAAAAAGTTTCAGATATTCATCCAGACCGATTAGTCCCTGAGAATACTTTTGAGCAGTAAGTTCTACGCTATTTTCCGAAATTTGATAGGTCTTCGTTGCAGATTCAACCAGTTGTGCAGCGGATAAATAGCTGTTCAACAGGACACTGTCGGCAATAGCTGATTTCCGTATTTCGTCCCGATAGGATTTTTCGGCCATACTTTTCGATATTTTGGCAGATTTATATTGCGCCTTGTTTGAGAATCCGGTAAACAAGGGAATAGAGATTGATAACCCGATATAGTTGTTCGGTCTCCAGTTTTCTTGTTTGAATGACAATGTTAAATCATTCTGATACTGAACTCCGCCAATGTAATGAACGTAATCAATTTTTGGGGCAAATCTTGCCGATGATTTTTTAATCTCATAACCCGCCATATCGGTTTGCAGACGAAACAAATCAAGATACGAATCATCCGGCATCAATGCATATTCGGGGAGAATCGGTTTTTGTAATCCAATGTTTTCCGTCAAAGAAACCGTATCGGTAGCCGTAAGACCCAGTAATTCTTTTAAATTCTGCAAGTACTGATGTTGGTATTCCTTGCTCTGCACTAACTTTTCGGATACATTATTTCTGTTTATCTTTACCTGATTCAGTGTCAGTGCATCAATGAGTCCGGCGGCAAAACGGTCGTTGGCAAGCGCTAACAGGGAATCCGCTATTAACATGTCCCGGTACCCGATTGCGACCGCTTGATTGGCGGTAAGGGCTGCGTAGTATATTTGCGCCGACTGTTCTTTCAGTATTTGCTCGAAATGTTTTTTCTCGGTTTCTTTGTAAGAAACAGTCAATTTTGCAATCTTGTTCTGATATTTCGCCTGCCAGTTTAAAATACTTTTGCTAATTGTCAGACCGGTATTGTAGCTATAATCCTGACCGAACTTCAGATAAACCGTTTCACCCGGTTTGCCCAATATTTCACCAGGCACAGGCGTTTCAGGGGTTTTAATGTTTCTTTGTCCCGAAAAACCGGCTGAAATTTTAGGGTAAATATAGCTATTGGCATTCCTTTTATCTTCTTTAGCCTGTTCAATTTTCAATTGGTAAATGCTATTTTCGGGATTATGGATAAGTGCATAAGTCCAGATTTCTTCTACAGATGTGAACTGATGCTGCTGTGCCATCAGGACGTTTATCTGTAAACTGAAAATCAAAGCCAATATCAGATATTTTCGTTTCATTGTTTTGTCCATATTATTGTTTTGGATAATATCCCTTTTGATACTTTAATTTTCAGTTTATTACTATCACTCACGGTAACGGAACAATCGGCATACTGTCCTTTTTTGGGTGCATAAATTGTTCCGCCCGTCCATTCACCGGAAGAATATTTTAATCCGGTAACGATGGTTAAGCCAAGAATACTTTGCGTTCTTTTGTGTGGGTCAGGATTTTTTATATCCGTGAGAGGTTTTCCATCCGAACCTTTCGGATGTGCAAGCCAAACAATTTTCCCGGAATAGGAATTTCCGGTTTTTGATATTTCTATTTTGGAAGTTTTTTCTTCATTCAACCACTCTCCAACAATTTTATCCGCCGGATTTTGGGCAAAGACGGCTGTCTGACTAAAAAAAATCAACAGAGGAATGATGAATCGTTTCATATCTATTGTGCTTTTATAATTACAGCACAAAGATAAATCGATTATATACGACTGTAAATGAAAATATTAGTGAATTGAACAAAAAGGAAGGTGAATTGAACAATGTCAGGGTTGTTCTATCCATTTCATGAAATCGGAAACTTTTAAACGGCTTACAATAAGATGTTCATCTAATTTAAGCCGCGTTTTCACAATCATTTTCCGGTTAAAATAGGGTTCTATTTCCAGGATAGCTGAACGATTCATTAAAACCTGCCGGTTGATACGGAAAAATTGATTCGGGTCAATTTCATTTTCAATATCCGATATCGGTTTGAAAACGGCATACTTTTTATTTTCAAAAGTGTATGCATAAAGCACTTCATTGTCCATAACAAACAAAGCGATATCGGCCAGAGCTATCGGGATAAAACTTTCTCTGAAACGCACCAGGATGGATGTTTTGTAAGTTTTCCTTTCATTCAGCACGTTTCGCATCAATTCCAGGAGGGCGGACTCAGGTTTAAACGCCTGTTGCAAATTCTCGTATTTTGCAAAAGCGGCTTTAATGTCTTCTTCTTTTATCGGTTTTAGAATGTAGTCAATTCCATTGGTTTTAAAAGCCTGAAGGGTATATTGGTCGTAAGCTGTGCAGAAAATGACCGGACATTTAACGGTAACTTTGGAAAAGATTTCAAAGCTCAGTCCATCGGAAAGTTGAATATCCATGAAAATCAAGTCCGGCTGGTTTTTCGCATCGGACAGATATTTGACCGACAAGCCGATACTTTCGAGAGTCTCCAGTATTTCCGATTGAGGCCGGACTTCTTGAATGATGTCTTTTAAAACACTTGCAGTTTGCGGTTCATCTTCTATTATCAATATTTTCATAAGTCCAGCAATTTAATTCTGACCCGGAAAACGGATTCATCAGAAAACACATCGACACTGTCCGGAAATCCCAACAAAGTATATCGTTGAGCCAGATTTTGCAGCCCGTAACCCGAAGGCTCCGCCTGCGATAGTTTCGGTTGATAATTATTTTCTATAATCAAACCGTCTGTTCCGGTATTGAATATTTTAATTTTCAGCGGTTTTTCCTGCGAAACAATGTTATGCTTGATGCAGTTTTCCAACAATATCTGTAGGCTGAAAGTGGGTACCTTCAGGTCCATTAGATTTTCAGGAATGTCCGTATCGATAGTAAGCATGTCCTCAAACCGGGCAAAAAGCATAAACGAGTAATCGTTGACAAATTCAAGTTCTTCCTTTAGCGGAATAAATTCTTTTTCCCGTTTAAGCAATAACTGACGGTATATTTCGGAAAGTTTTACGATGAAAGTTTCTGCGTTTTTATTCCCGGAACGTATCATGGAACGCAGGGTGGAAAGCGAGTTAAACAAAAAATGAGGGTGAACCTGTTGCCGCAGGATTTCATATTGTGCCCGGATATTTTCCGTTTTAAGCATCTGATTTTGAAGGATGATTTTCTGAGATTTGGCATTTAGATTCAGTGCAGACTGAAAAATATAGATAATGAAAATGCTTACAAAACCCCTTAAGAAAATGAAGAAATGAACATGCTCCTTTCTCGGGTTTAATCCTTCAAATTCTTTCCGCACATAGGCGCCTATCACTGAAAAAAGCGCCAATAAGATGGTCGCGCTGACAACAATAATCAGGATCCTTTCCCACAAATTGATTTTCCGATCGAGCTTTTCAATAAATTCGGTTAAAAAAGCAATGACATACCAGCTTAATAAAAGAAAAGCAAAAGTTCCGCTCCAGCTTAAAACGATACTGCTGAAATTTGTATCGGAATAGTACTGACTGTTATTCAATAGGTTAAAAGCCGAAAGAAAAGCCGAAAAAACGATGGCTATCTTCCAATTCGGGCTTCGTTTTTTTATCTGCTTTATTGGGTTTAAGAAGAATGTTGCTTTCATGTTTGCAAAAGTAATCTTTTTCAGCCATTTGTAATATCACTAATTTGCTAAAAAATTATTTGCCCAAAGCTTCCATAACTTCTTTTCGGTACACCCTGCCTATGGGGATAGTTTTCCCGTTGTTCAGGATTATTTCTGAATGCGATAATGATTTCATATAGTCTTTATTGATGATAAAGCTTTTGTGAACCCTGTAAAACGGAAAACCTTCGAGTCTGGCTTCCAATCCTTTTAACGATGCCAGAGTAACATGAGTACTGGTCAGGCAATGGATTTTTACGTATTCACTCAGCCCCTCGATGAATATTATGTCTTTGAAGCAAATTTTATGTACCTGAAAATCGGCGCTTATCATCATGTAGTCCGGGCGGTTATGTGCAAGTATGTCATTCATAACCAATAAATTTGAATACTCCACAGCCTTTTCTACGGCTTTCTGGAAACGGGATATCGATATTGGTTTTAGCAGGTAATCAAGTATATTCAGTTCGTACGCCTTAAAAGCATAATCGGGTCGGGCTGTGGTAAAAATCACCATAGGAGGCTTTTCAAGTTTCGATAATATGCCAAATCCATCTAATTCAGGCATTTGAATGTCGAGAAACAGTAAATCGATCTTGTTTGCCAAAAGAAATTTTAAGGCTTCCTGCGGATATTTAAATGTGTGCGCTAATTGAAGGCTTTCGTTATGCGACACATAGTCCTCGAGTATCTTAATAGCCAAATATTCATCATCAACTATAACGCAAGTAAGAATCATAGGAGCAATAGTTTAAGTGTTATTTCAAATTCACCATCCGAATCATTAATAATCAGTTTGTATTTCTCCGGATAAATATTTTCTAATCGTTTTTTTATATTGGTCAAACCAATGCCGCTTGCCTCTTGTATTTTATTTTGCAAGCCTATGGAGTTGTTGATTTTAAGTACTATATAATTATCAAGCTCATAAAAATTGATTCTGATATAAGCATTTGGTTGCATTCCAATACCCGAATACTTCAAGGCGTTTTCGATAAGAGGCACGTAAAGTAAAGGTTCAATCGGGTAGTCAATGTGTTCAAGTTCCACTTTCAGTTCCAGATCGATTTGATCTTCAAATTTCAGTTTAAACAAATCGATATATGATTTTACAGCCTCAAGTTCCTGTTGGAGCGTAACTTTATTATGACATTCGTAAAGGGAATATCGCAACAACTCGGATAATTTCATCAAAGCTTCCGGCGCTTTGTCCGATTTAAGTAAAACAAGTGAATATATATTGTTTATGGAATTGAAAAGAAAATGTGGACTCATTTGTGCTTTCAGAAACAATAACTCAGTATTTAACTGAAGTTTCTCAAGTTCGTCCATCCGTTTATTGTTTTCATATACAATCACTGTCATACGCAATAAACCGGCAAATCCGCAAAAAACAAATTCACCGAATAACATCAATAAGATTCTTCTCGACATAGAGATATTAAATCCGGGCTCCCTGTTAAACTTATCCATCAAGTAGGCATCTCCATAAAACCTTGTAATGGCAACCAATACAATTAACACAAATAACAATACAATTGCTTTCAGAATTCGTTTCTTTAAAAAAAATTCAGGAATAATCCACGAGTAAATGGCATAAAATAAAAATATATTTACCGCAATCAATACAAGTGATCTTTGAAGCAAATACATACCATTAATTGATAATGCAGCAAAATAGACCGACAAGCTGAATATTACTATCCAGAATGCGAAATGTACACTCCAGATGGAAGGATTCTTTTTTGTGTTTGTATGTATATTTATTTGAACCATGTAAATATTCCTTTATTATGGAATACAAACATACAGCATTTTTTTAAAAAATTGATAGGCAAAGCTTGTTGTTTGTTGAGTCTTACATGTCGTTCATTGAAATTGTGAGGATTTTATTTATTTCTATAATATCTTTGCCTCATAATTCAAAATTATTTAATTCGACTTTGACAGATTAAAATAA
>DIFH01000026.1 GCA_002427615.1 Paludibacter sp. UBA5753 | reverse complement strand
GCCACTTCGGCAAGCGTAATGCCTTCTTTTTCACAAATTTCCAATGCCGAAGCCAGTTTACCATCCTTACGTTTACCCTGATACAGATAATCAAGTTTCAGTTTATTGAAGCGCCGTTCCACCATTTTAGTGTTTTCCGAAGTGATAATTCCAACTTTAATTCCGTGTTGGCGGATCAGCTGCAACCCCATGCCGTCGTGCGTATTGAATTTTTTCATTTCATCGCCGTTTTCCGAGTAATACATACCGGCATCGGTCAATACGCCATCAACATCGGTCAGAAAAAGTTTAACCTCACCCCCAATCCCTTTCTTCAAGGAGCGGGGAGTTTCTCCAACCAATAATTGTGATTTCCGGTTTCCATATCTTGGTTCTGATGAAATACTTTTAGTAATATTATCAATCAAGATGGCCTGTTCCAGTATGTTGCGGATGTTGGATAAGTGTATCTGATTCGGTCCATCGCTGAAAGCATGGTCGGGATCGGGATGAACTTCGGCAAAAATGGCATCGACGCCCACCGCCAATGCGGCTCGCATGAGATAGGGAACCATTTCGCGGTTTCCTCCGGTTGAAGCGCCTTGTCCGCCCGGTTTCTGAACGGCGTGTGTGGCATCGAAAACCACCGGAAATCCATAGCTGCGCATTTCTACCAGGCCGGTCATATCAACTACCAGATTGTTATACCCAAAACAAGAACCCCGTTCGCAAAGCAGGATATTTTCGTTCCCTGAATCACGTAGTTTGTCTATTACGTTTTTCATATCCCAGGGCGCCATAAACTGTCCTTTTTTTACGTTCACAATTTTCCCTGTTTTAGCCGCAGCTACCAACAAGTCGGTTTGACGCGAGAGAAAGGCAGGTATTTGCAATATATCAGCCACTTCTGCCACCGGAGCGCATTGCCATGTTTCGTGTACATCGGTTACGACAGGCAAATCAAGTTCGGTTTTTACACGTTGCAGGATTTGCAAACCTCGCTCCATACCTACGCCGCGCGGCGATTTTACCGACGAACGATTTGCTTTGTCGAATGATGATTTGAATATCAGATGAATATCCAAATCACTACAAATCTGTTTCAATTCTGCCGCCACCTGCATGGTCATTTCCTCAGTTTCGATGGCACAGGGTCCTGCAATCAGCACAAAACGACTGTTTCCGCCTATTTCGAAGCGATTCAGCACATTTATTTTGCGGGTTGTTATCATTTTTATTGTTGTGGGTTTAAAATAAAGAAAAAGACAAGTTTGTGCTTGTCTCGTTAAATTTTCTTTTAAAATCTATGTACTTTACCGGACAGGACTCAACATGTCTGTTTAACGTAAATTTAATATTGATACACCCTCACCCAATCCACCTCGAAAATTCCGGCGCTTCCTTTTTGTTTTTGAGGGATAAATGAGTTGAAAACCATATACATTTCTTCCGAAGGAATATTGCTTGCGGTTCGATATACTTCCAAATCATTGATCAACCATACAAGTTCTTTCTCAGTCCAACGAAGTGTGTATATAAAAAAGTGCGAAACATTGATTCCCGTTATTTTTATGCCATCCACCACGTTCTGATTTGCATTCCCCACTTTGATACATTTCCCATCAAAATGGAAAATATTTATATGTGGCAATTTATTGTCCGCTCCCAACCAAAACGCATGGTTTACGTTTCCCGAACAGCGTATTTTCGCCCTGAAAACTCCGCCTTTTTGCCTGAACTCATCGGCTGCCTGTAAAACATCGGAAGTAAAATTAAATTCTTTTTCCACAAATCCTTTGGTCGGATGCCATGCTGACGCTTTAATTTTTTCATGTTTTGTGGTGATTTTCAAAATACCATTTACAACCGATACATTTTGACCGGCATTATTTGCCTGCTTTTCGTTGGCAAAGGAATGATTCCCGACCAGATTTGCACTCCGGTAGTGAAAACCGAAGTTCCAGCGCGATTTATCGAGTGTATTCCACTCAAATTCATCCTTGAAAGTAAGTTTTAATTGGCTGTATTTTTCAAATCTTTCAGGTTTTTCATTTAAAAAGAACACGATATCCGGATTTTTGGCTAACTCGTAGAAGCGTTGTTCTTTTGTGTATTCGGGTGTTGATTGCCAACGATGCGGATTGGACCAAAATTCGTTTCTCGATTTAAACTCGGGCGTTGAAGTTTGAATTTTTAATTGCTCAAACTCTTTAATAATATACGAATTATGAAAACGAGTATAGGTTTTATAAGCTTTTGAATGTTCGAAGTGTTTAAGTTTTTGGAGTTTTTCGGAGTTCTTTACTTTTTTCTTATCTCCAAGATCCTCAAATTCAGAACTGTTTTTAAATGCGAGATATTGCTCAAGTTCTATTGATTTGAGAACTTGGAAATACAGGTTTATCGCAGGTGAAGCCTCTAATTTCTTCAATTTTTTAGCGCTTCGGTATTCTTCTGTGTCTTTGTATTTTCTGTTTTGCAGTGTCTTTTTATTTTCGATAAAAGCCGATGACTTTACTTCATGAAATAATGTTTTATATTCCGATAGTTCCACCGACTTCTCTATCTCCCGGAATCGATGCATGGCTTTAATCAGGGCAGCTTCTTCTTTCTCGAGTTTGGCTGTCGGAGTAATGCCTCCAAAAAGATTTTTCCAAAACAAATTCATGATATAAAAAGAATTAGAGGATGAATAATTCCCAACTCAAAAAAAGACATTAACAATGTGATTTTAAAGATGCGATGCAACCTTCGATATTATCTACAACAACAGGTTTATAATTTTCAACCGGGATAAATTTTTCTAAACGCATCCTGGCAATAAGCATCAGTAAATCATCGTAAAATCCATTTTCATTTACAACAATCAAAGGTTTTTTATGTTCCCCAACAATGGCCGAAGCTGTAACATCAAACATTTCGTCGAGCGTGCCGTAACTTCCAGGCAAAACTACAAAAATATCTGCAATTTCCTTCATTTTAGCCTTCCGTTCACTCATGGATTCAGCGATTATCAACTCGCTACACAAAGGACTTTGTCTGTTCATTTTAATTACAGCTTGTGGAATAACGCCGACAATTTGTCCTTTCCCGTTTGCAACGCCTTCCGAAACAGCAGTCATTAAACCGCCCGTAGCGCCTCCGAAAACAAGAACATTTCCGCTTTCCGCAATCCATTCTCCTAACCGGTATGCCGACTGTTTGTAATTTTCTGCAATGTGGTTACTCGACGAGCAGTAAACGGCTATGTTCATTTCTTTATGTTTGAGGTTTAAAGGTTTGACGTTTGAGTCGTTATTAAACTATTTCATCCCGCCAAAGGTGAGACAAACTTTCAAACTCTTTAATTTTACGCATCAATATTTGCATAAGTTGCATTTTCTTCAATAAACTGACGGCGTGGCGCCACATCATCTCCCATCAACATGGAAAAAACGTGGTCGGCTGTGGCCGCATTCTCAATGGTTACCTGGCGCAAGGTGCGGTTTTCGGGATTCATGGTCGTATCCCAAAGCTGAATTTCGTTCATTTCGCCCAAACCTTTATAGCGTTGCGTATGAATACCACCTTCGTTTCCCGAACCATATTTCTCAATAAATGCCTGACGTTGTTGCTCGGTCCAGCAATATTCCTCAATCTTTCCTTTTTTACACAAATAAAGCGGCGGTGTGGCAATATACAAATAACCTTGCTCAATCAACTCTTTCATGTGGCGGAAAAAGAAAGTCATAATCAATGTGGCAATGTGGCTTCCGTCCACGTCGGCATCCGTCATGATGATGATTTTATGATAACGTATTTTTGCGATATTTAGTGCTTTACTGTCTTCTTCGGTGCCGATTGTTACACCTAATGCCGTGTAAATATTGCGGATTTCTTCACTTTCGAGCACTTTATGTTGCATGGCTTTTTCTACATTCAGAATTTTACCGCGCAATGGTAAAATCGCCTGAAACTGCCGGCTACGCCCTTGTTTAGCCGTTCCGCCTGCCGAATCCCCTTCGACAAGGAATAATTCGCATTTTTCTGGATCTTTATCGGCGCAGTCGGCTAATTTGCCCGGCAATCCACCTCCCGAAAGAGGCGATTTGCGCTGAACCATTTCACGCGCTTTACGGGCGGCATGACGGGCTGTTGCCGCCAGAATTACTTTTTCAACAATAATACGCGCCGACTTAGGGTTTTCTTCCAGGTAATTTCCCAAGGCTTCTGCCACCGCCATATCCACCGAACCCATCACTTCGTTGTTTCCCAATTTGGTTTTGGTTTGTCCTTCGAATTGAGGTTCCTGTACTTTGATTGAAATAACCGCAGTCAGACCTTCGCGGAAGTCATCGCCGTTGATTTCGATTTTTAGTTTGTCGAGCATTTTGCTGTCTTCGGCGTATTTTTTCAACGTGCGGGTCAACCCCCGACGGAAACCAGCCAAGTGGGTTCCTCCTTCTATCGTATTGATATTGTTTACGTAAGAGTGGATATTTTCGTTATACGAAGTATTGTAAGTCATGGCAATTTCCACCGGAGTGCCATTTTTCTCTGTATTGATGTGAATCACGCTGTCAATCAGTTTTTCGCGTGCTTCGTCGATATATTCGACAAACTCTTTTAATCCTTCCTCGGAATGGAAAATATCCGACTTGAAAGTCCCATCTTCCTGGATCACACGTTTATCGGTTAAAGTCAGTGTAATACCTGCATTTAAATAAGCCAACTCACGCAAACGGCTTGCTAAAATATCATATTTATAAACCGTTTCGATAAAAATGGTTGCGTCGGGTAAAAAAGTAACCAACGTTCCGTTTGTGGTTGAAGTCCCGATTTCCTTCACCGGAAATTTAGGGAACCCGCGTTCGTATTCCTGCATATACAGTTTGCCATTACGCGAAACTTCGACGTGAAGCAAGGTTGAAAGCGCATTCACACACGAAACGCCCACACCGTGCAAACCACCGGAAACTTTATAGCTGTCTTTGTCGAATTTACCTCCGGCATGAAGTACCGTCATCACAACTTCCAAAGCCGATTTCCCTTCTTTTTCGTGCATATCCACAGGTATCCCGCGACCATTATCCACCACCGTGATTGAATTATTCTCGTTGATTGTAACATCGATCATGTCGCAATGTCCGGCTAATGCTTCGTCGATCGAGTTATCGACCACCTCGTAAACCAGATGGTGCAACCCTTTAACACCTATATCGCCAATGTACATGGCAGGACGTTTACGCACTGCTTCTAAACCTTCAAGTACCTGTATGCTACTTGCACCATAATCGGCGCTCGCAAGGTCTCTTGCTTTTTCTTCTTCTTCGCTCATTTTTATTGTAATGTTATATGTTTCAGATTTTTAAATGGTTGTTTCCAAGGATGAAAAGATAGATTCGATTTATTAAAAATTTTATCCGAAAAAACATACAAATATACGAGAAAAAAATGAGAAAATCGCCATTACCGTCGGCTAATTTTAATTTTGCAGCAAACTAAATCATCAAAAAAAGATATAAAGGCATTGCCGCATTCCATCCTTTTTTTCAGGGGAGATGTATCGGCAAAGGGGTTTAAAGACACAATGGGTTATCCGGCTCAAAATTGTGGTTTATACTTTTGAAAGAACCGCGTATTTCGTCATGGCTTGGACTAAAAAACCGGCGCCTTAGTCTGTTTGTTAGTCAGGTTAACTGAGAATATTTTTTTATCAACAACAAACCGCTACACAACCGGAAACCCAGATTACAAAAGGGTATTAACCATCTTTTTATAGCAAAAACGCAAATGGCATCGAAAGCCCCATGTTGTAATCAGTATATTTATTTGCAACATAAAGTTGCACGAATGAATTAATTCATTAATTTTGCATCAAATGTAATCCGTTTTTTTTGGTACATTTCTCGCTTCGCCCGATTTTTCAGATATATTTACCCAAATCCCGACATTGTTTTATTTTTCAAAACAAACTATTTTATCTCATGAGACAATTGCCCCCTCAATCAGAACCGACCTTCGGTTTTACAGACAGCCCTTTTGGTGAATGTTGTATCGTTTTTTCAACTGAAGGAATTTGTGCGCTCACCTTCCCCGAAGATCGCGAAAGCGCTCTGTACGATATAGAACAGCGTTTCCCGGAAACTAATTTCACCCAAAACGATGCCAAAGCCAAACGCTTTGCTTCAATGATATTTGAGAAAAAAGAAATTCCGACTTTAAACCCTATTGGCACCGATTTTCAACAAACGGTTTGGAATGCGCTAAAGAACATACCGGTAGGCGAAACAACAACCTACACCAAAATTGCCGAAGCCATTGGCCGTTCAAAGGCGGTGCGTGCCGTTGGAACAGCCATAGGCGCCAATCCGATTGCATTCCTGATTCCCTGTCATCGCGTTATTCGTACCGATGGTGGTTTGGGTGGTTTCCGCTGGGGGCTCGAAGTTAAAAAGAAGATGCTGGAGTGGGAAAAGAAATAAATATCAAACCTTCAACTTGCCTGTTTTTTCTAACCTTTCAATAAATCTTTTCCAGTTTGCCGCTCTTTTTTCTTTATTTTGAGCGCGACGTGAGATTGATCCGGGATAATTAATCCGCAACGGATAACCATCTTCGAGGTACAGATTTCCATCCTCACTGTTGTAGTGCAACACCAAATCGTCTTCTATCGACGACATTATGTCCAATGCCAAACGAGCGGTAAATAAAGAGTCGGTTCCAAGATAGAACGTGAAGTTTCGAAAGGATTGAAGTTCCTTAATAGCAGGTATGGTTTTCATCTTCAATTGGTTGGTGACGGTATCGAACCACAAAATATCGTCTTCGGTAAAGAACAGAGAATCCATGCTGGTTGTGCCGTTCATGTAAGTTACCTTGCAGGTCAGTTCGACGCTTCCCATTTCGTTTTGATTGTTTAAAAGGTCGCACGACGAAATAAAAATAACCGATAAAATGGGTACAAAAAGTAAATTTCTTATTTTCATAATACACATACGTTAAAATTTTATTAAACAAAGGATTAACTCGATACAAATGTATGAAATACTTTATTTTTATGTACCAAAAAACTGAATTTATTTATCGGAAATTATCTATTATTTCTATTATCTGTTTACTTTTGCAAATAACATTTGTATAATCACTCCGTAACCCGATTTTTTATGAAGCGTTCGTGCCTGCCGATATTGTTTTTGCTTGTTGCAAACTGCATATTTTCACAACATCCTGTCGAAAAACTCATCAACAATCCTTTGTTGCAAAATGCCAATATCAGTCTGTTGGTGAAAGACCTGAAGAGCGGGGAAACACTTTACGAATTGCGCCCGAAAAACAGCGCGGTAACGGCTTCGACCATGAAAGTAATAACCACTGCTACTGCGCTGGAAATGTTCGGCCCTGATTTCCGTTTTGAAACCAAGCTCGAAATTGATGGTGAAACAGGCAAAGACAGCACCTTGAACGGTAACCTGTATATCCGCGGAGGCGGCGATCCTACGCTGGGTTCGGATAAGATGGGGGACAAAAATTTTCTGACTAAATGGATAAATGCCGTAAAAAAAGCAGGTATCAATCATATCAATGGAAAAATTATTGCCGACCCTGGCATTTTCGAACAGCAGGTTATCAACCCCAAATGGACGTGGGAAGACATGGGTAATTACTACGCACCCGGCATTCATGGCATTTCGTATCTCGACAATACTTTCCGGCTTTATTTTCGAACAGGAAAGGTAGGCTCCAAAACAGAAATGTTGCGTATTGAGCCTGAAATTCCGGGATTGAACATTGAAAATTTCGTGAAAAGCGCCAATATCAGTTTTGACAATGCTTATTTTTACGGAGCGCCATTCTCGAACGACCGTTTCGTAACGGGAGAGATTCCTGCCAATAAAGCAGAATTTGTGGTAAAAGGCGACATCCCCGATCCGGCTTTGCTATTGGCGCAACATTTTCACGCAAAACTGGCTGAAGCAGGATTGGTAATCAGCGATGCGCCGGTCGTTCAACGCAACGAGGCTTGTAAGAAATTTGTAATTTACACGCATTACTCACCGCCACTCAGCGAAATAATTACTGAAACCAACGTAAAAAGCAACAATCATTACGCTGAATATCTGTTTAAATACATAGGCACAAAAAACAATAAAATCAGTACGAACAAAGCGGCTATCGATAATATACGCTCCTTTTGGAAATCAAAAAATTTGCCTGTTGATCAGCTTTTCCAATCGGATGGTTCGGGGCTTTCACCTGTGAATGCCGTTTCGGCGAATTTCTTCGTTGAACTGCTTACCTACATGAAAACCAAAAGCAAATATGCCGATGTTTTCTACAAAAGTTTGCCCGTTTCCGGCGAAAGCGGAACATTGAAATCGATACTCGAAAAAACGGCTCTTCAAGGCAAAGTCCACGCCAAAAGCGGAACCATCGCCCACGTAAAATGTTATGTCGGCTATATCGAAGCCAAAGATAAAACCTTGGTTTTTGCCCTGATGGTAAACAATGCCAACGGAACTTCGAACGCCGTGGTGAAGAAAATGGAAGAATTTATGCTGGAGGTGGCAGCTCCCTAAAATCTCTCCCTTCTATCTCCTCCTCGTCAGGCAGCGAGGGAGTGTCTTTATAAAAAATACACAGTGAAACACGGAGAAAATTACAGATTACAGACTAAAGTCCGGAAAACAATAAGATATGCTTGCAAAAAATCCATTAACTACGCTAACTAAAATTTCCACTTCGGCGAATGCAGGAGGCTATTTTTTTATCAAACAGACCCACTCCACCAATGCATTGCTGCGCGAAATGCTAAATGAATATAAGTTGCCTGAAAAATTTCTGGTACGGACCGATTTTCAGATGGCGGGAAAAGGTCAGTCCGGTAATTCATGGGAATCGGAAGCCGGTAAGAATTTATTGTTCAGCATGGCGCTTTATCCTTCGCAGATAGCCATCGAGGAGCAGTTTATCATTTCGCAATTGGTCGGCGTTGCCATCAAAAAAACATTGGACAAACAGGCTGATGGTTTCAGTATCAAATGGCCCAACGATATTTACTGGAACGATAAAAAGATAGGAGGGATATTGATTGAAAACACTTTGCAGTCCGGTAGAATTATATGGACGGTGATTGGCGTGGGATTAAACATCAACCAAAAAGTATTTATCAGCGATGCACCGAATCCGGTTTCGTTGTGTCAAATCACAGGGAAACATATTGCCCTGAAACCGATATTGAATGATATTTGCAAAAATATCAGCAATTTATACATTTTAATGGATTATTCCGAAATACGGAAGGACTATTTTAAATATTTATACCGAAAAGAAGGTTTTCACCTGTTTCGTGCCGAAGGCGAGACTTTCGAAGCAAGAATTGACAAAATTTATCCCGACGGCAAACTCGAACTCGAAACCAAAACGGGTAAAAAGCGGGGATTTTATTTTAAAGAGGTAGAGTACGTAATAAGTTAACTACTTATTCGTCTTTGACCTTATTTGTCTTTTGGGCATAACGACAGTTTGTTTTCAAATCCTTTACAGGAATTTCAACATGACGAAAACAACGGTCGCGAGCAAGGAAACAATTCCGATTTCGCTAAAAAGTTTGAAAAGTAAGTTTTTTTCTTGCCGGTATCTTGCCGGAGTCGGAACTCCGGCATCCCGAATAAAAGCCTATGCAGTTTAATTTGAATAAAGTCTATTCAATATTATTCTTTCACTTCCTCATAATCCACATATTCACCTTCGTTTTTCTCAAAAACTTTGGATTTTTGTTTTGAATTGGATCCGTACGATTGGTCTGGCTCGGTTTGGTAAGTGTTTTTACGCTTGCCAAGACTGAAGATAGAACTCAAAATGGAACGTACAATGCCCCCCACGGAAAGTATGATAAACAATCCGAAAAACAGGAACAAAATAATAATAAAAGATAAAAAACTCATGACTAAACCCTTAGAAGGGGAACTAAATTAATACTGTAATAAAACAAACACTTTAAGTCTGATTTATATTGCCTGTTTAAAGAAAATTAAGAAAGAATAATATTTTGCCGTTGTATCAAAAGTTAAATCAATAGACCGCTTGCGCCACGCGTTTCACACTTTGCGTTGCCATCATGCTATAGAAATGAATACTCTGAACGCCTTTTGAAATCAAGTCTTTCGCCTGAATAGTACACCATTCGACACCCACCTCGGCGGCTTCTGCATCGGTTTTACATTTGCGCAGAGCCGCAGCAAAGTCCTCCGGGATATCGGTATGAAAAATTTTAGGCAGCACGGTCAGTTGGTTCATAAATGTTATAGGTTTCAACCCTGGAATAATAGGTACATTAATGCCCTTGTTACGGCATTTATCCACAAATTCGTAATATTTCGCATTGTCGAAAAACATTTGGGTAACTAAATATTCGGCGCCTGCATCCACTTTTTGTTTGGCATAAACCAAATCAGAGTCCAGGTTAGGCGCTTCTTCATGCTTTTCGGGATAACAAGCCATTCCGTACGAAAAAGGAGTAATAACGGATTTCATTTTCGAACCATCTAAAAACAGTCCTTCATTAAACTTATTCACTTGTGCCTGTAAGTCGGTGGCGTGAGCATGACCCAAAGGCGAAAATTCTTTTTCGTGTTTGGCCTTATCGCCACGAAGCAGCAAAAGGTCGGTAATTCCCAGAAACTGCAAGTCAATCAGCGCGTATTCGGTTTCTTCGCGTGTAAATCCGCTGCAAATAATATGCGGCACCACCGGAATTTTGTATTTATTCTGAATGGCGGCGGCAATAGCCACCGTTCCGGGGCGATAACGTTCGGCCACACGCTCGAAAAGTCCGTTGGCTGTTTCCCTGAAGACCAACTCGCTGCGATGCGTGGTTATGTTGATGTATTGGGGGTCGAACTCGCGCAATGCGTCGATAGTACGATACACGCCATCAATGCCGTTGCCTTTCAACGGGGGTAACAACTCAAACGAGAAGGCAGTATTCTGTGCTGCTTTTATTTTTTCTACAAGACTCATCGGTTCACGTGCTTATTGGTCAGTTATAATTCCTCTCCGGCAGTTATCGAAGGGGTTTCTGTAATTGCGTATCATTTTTGATACTGCAAAAATACAAATTTCTTTTCAATTAAACAGATATGCAAGGTAAACATACTTTAAAGACAAGCGAGCTGATGGGAATGGGTTGTTTTTTTTGATTGAAGGGTTTACCCCACCGCACGACCCTACCCGCAGCAAACACCAAAAGAGCTAATTTTTCTACTATCCAAAATTTGTATTAAAATATTTGTATGTACAAACAAAAATGTTTTATATATGTGCATGAAATGGAAAATTACAACTACTCAGCACCCTAATAAATTTGATAATAATCAGCCATTTAGTTTATTGTTATGTATTTAAAATCTTAGCCCCGACGGGGCTAAATATGAATAACCCCCAGTAAGCGAAGCGCAACTGGGGGATAATGAAACAATCCCCCTCTTTTTTGATT
>DIFH01000075.1 GCA_002427615.1 Paludibacter sp. UBA5753 | reverse complement strand
ACTAAATAGTAAATAGTAAATGACTTAATAGTAAATATAATCATGGCAAAAGAATTTATATATCAGGATACGTTCCCGATGGGGAAAGACAAAACCGAGTACTATTTGCTTACCAAAGAGCATGTATCGGTATCGGAATTTGAAGGACAGGAAATCCTCAAAGTTGAACCCGAAGGTCTTACCAAATTAGCGCGTGCCGCCATGCGCGATTGTTCCTTTTTGCTTCGGCCCGAACATCAAAAACAAGTGGCTGCGATTCTTGCCGATCCCGAAGCCAGCGACAACGATAAATATGTGGCTGTAACTATGCTTCGCAATGCCGAAATCTCGGCCAAAGGGATTCTTCCTTTTTGCCAGGATACCGGAACTGCTACCGTTTATGCCAAAAAAGGAAATAATGTATGGACCGACGGCGCTGATGAAGAAGCTTTATCGAAAGGTATTTATCAGACTTATACCGAAGAAAACCTGCGTTATTCACAAAATGCGGCGCTTAATATGTACGACGAAGTGAATACGGGCACCAATCTTCCTGCTCAGATTGATTTGGTGGCTTATCATGGCAATGAATATAATTTTTTGTTTATTGCTAAAGGGGGCGGTTCGGCCAATAAATCGTACCTTTTTCAGGAAACAAAAGCGTTGTTGAATCCGACTTCGCTCGAAAAATTCCTGACCGAGAAAATGAAAACCTTGGGTACGGCAGCTTGTCCTCCTTATCACATCGCTTTTGTGATTGGCGGTACTTCGGCCGATGCTTGTATGAAAACCGTGAAGCTGGCTTCGACCAAATATTACGATGAACTCCCAACGGTCGGAAACGAACTGGGTCAGGCTTTCAGGGATGTGGAAATGGAACAAAAAATTCTGAAACAAGCGCAGGCATCCGGCATCGGGGCTCAGTTTGGCGGAAAATATTTTGCCTACGATATTCGCATCGTTCGTTTGTCGCGCCACGGCGCTTCCTGTTTTGTGGGTATGGGCGTTTCGTGCTCGGCCGATCGCAATATCAAGGGTAAAATCAACAAAGATGGCATTTGGGTTGAAAAGCTCGAAGATAATCCGGGTCAATATATTCCTGAAGAATACCGTCGACAAGGCGAAGGCAATGCGGTGAAAATAGACCTGAATATGCCAATGAAAGACATTTTGGCTACGTTGACCCAATATCCGGTTTCCACACGTTTGTCGTTGACAGGAACTATCGTGGTGGGTCGCGATATTGCGCATGCCAAACTCAAAGAATTGCTCGATGCCGGCAAACCGCTTCCGCAATACGTGAAAGACCACCCGATTTATTACGCCGGTCCGGCCAAAACACCTAAAGGTATGCCTTCGGGTTCGTTTGGACCTACAACTGCCGGACGCATGGACTCGTATGTGGATTTGTTTCAGGAAAATGGCGGAAGTATGATCATGATTGCCAAAGGCAACCGAAGTCAACAAGTTACCGATGCTTGTAAAAAACATGGCGGATTTTACTTAGGTTCGATTGGTGGCCCGGCAGCCATTTTGGCGCAAAACAGCATTAAGAAAGTGGAATGTTTGGAATATCCCGAGTTAGGCATGGAAGCCATCTGGAAAATTGAAGTAGTCGATTTCCCTGCTTTCATTTTAGTTGACGACAAAGGAAACGATTTCTTCAAACTGATTAAACCGAATCCGGTTTGTTAGTTTTAGAAAAAAAATTACATGAAGCCACATTTGTTCCGGGAAGGAACGGATGTGGCTTTCTTTTTTTTTACAGGAACGCGTTCCTGTTCGTTCTTCAACGAAAAAAAAGTCTGCCAAAATAAATTCGGCAGACCTTTTCTTTCCTTCATTTGGGATGATTCAGGTGGTTACACATTAAATCTGAAATGCAAAATATCGCCATCCTGAACCACATATTCTTTTCCTTCGATTCCTATTTTACCTGCCTCACGGCATGCAGCCTCCGAACCTAAACGCACATAATCGGTATATTTAATCACCTCGGCGCGAATAAATCCTCTTTCGAAATCGGTATGGATAATGCCTGCGCACTGAGGCGCTTTGCTGCCACGGGTAAAAGTCCAGGCTCTTGTCTCGTCGGCTCCCGTTGTGAAGTAGGTTTGTAAATCGAGCAAATGATAAGCCGATTTGATCAGGCGAACAACGCCCGATTCCTGCAATCCGATTTCTTCGAGGAACATTTGGCGTTCTTCGTAGGTATCCAGTTCCGAAATTTCGGATTCAATTTTGGCGGCTATCACCAGCAGGTCGGCGCCTTCTTCTTTAATCGCTTCACGCACCTGGTCGACGTAAGCATTGCCAGTTACAGCCGAGTTTTCGTCCACATTGCAAACGTAAAGCACCGGCTTATTGGTCAGCAAAAACAAATCTGCAGCCAGCTTTCGATCATCTTTGTTGTCTAATTTGACTGTGCGTGCCGATTTCCCTTGTTCCAGTACCGTTTTATACTGCAATAAAATATCGTAAAGCCGTTTGGCTTGTTTATCTCCACCGGTCTGTGCCTGTTTTTGTACTTTGGTCAACTGTCTTTCAACAGTGTCGAGGTCTTTCAGTTGTAGTTCAAAATCGATAATCTCCTTATCACGCACAGGATTTACGTTCCCGTCTACATGCACCACGTTTTCGTCATCAAAGCAACGTAATACGTGTAAAATTGCATCGGTTTCGCGAATATTCGCCAGAAACTTATTGCCAAGACCTTCGCCTTTGCTGGCGCCTTTTACCAAGCCCGCGATATCGACAATCTCTACCGTAGTGGGAATTACCCTTTGCGGTTTGTCAATCTCCGCCAGTTTCATCAAACGTTCGTCGGGCACGGTAATTACGCCCACGTTCGGTTCGATGGTACAAAAAGGGAAGTTCGCCGCCTGGGCTTTAGCATTCGAAAGACAGTTGAAAAGGGTAGATTTACCTACATTGGGTAAACCTACAATTCCACATTGAAGAGCCATATATTGAATAGTTTGCCTCGCCTTTGGCGAGATGAAAGTTTGAAGTACAGTCTTCTTAACTTTTTGATAGATAATTACTTTAAATAAAATTGATTGTTGAAATTGCGGACTACAAAGATAAACAAAATAGACGAGATACAGTTAATCCGGTACAGTCATTTTTTGATTTACAAAGTTTTAAATAAATATTCATAATTGTGAATGAAAATGCTGAAGAATATCAAATCTACATCTTTACTTTCAGAGAGGATATTTCCCAGACAATCGTTAATGCTTTATCACGATACAAATGAATCCGACAATTTTTCGAGTAAAAATCAGTTCTTCGTCAATCTTTCTGTCATTCTGTCACCAAAGACTCGTTGGCATTTTTTTTGTCAATGCAGAACGCCGGAAACAACATAACAAATTAATCAATTAAACATATAATTAACAATGGCAAAAGGAAACATTGGAGTAACGAGCGATAATATTTTTCCCGTTATCAAGAAATTTTTGTATAGCGATCACGAGATTTTTTTGCGTGAATTAGTGACGAATGCCGTGGATGCGACCCAAAAACTGAAAACCCTGTTTTCGGTGGGTGAATTTAAAGGCGAATTGGGCGACCTGACCATACATATTTCGGTTGATAAAAAGAAAGGCACATTGACTATTTCCGATCGTGGAATCGGTATGACCGGAGAAGAAATTGAGAAGTATATCAACCAGATAGCATTTTCGGGAGCCGAAGAGTTTCTGGAAAAATACAAAAACGATGCGCAAGCTATTATCGGTCATTTCGGATTAGGATTTTATTCGTCGTTTATGGTGTCGAAAAAAGTGGAAATCTTCACCCAATCGTACAAAGAAAATACCATCGCTCAACATTGGTCGTGCAAAGGCGATCCGGATTACATATTGGAAGATACCATCAAATCCGACCGTGGAACCGATATCGTGTTGCATATCGACGACGAAAACAAAGACTTTCTCGAAGAATCGAAAATTCAGGAATTACTCACCAAATACTGCAAATTTCTTCCTGTTGAAATTGCTTTTGGAAAAAAGAAAGAATGGAAAGATGGCAAAAATGTGGAAACCGACCAGGACAACATTATCAACAACACCAATCCTGCCTGGACCCGCAAACCTGCCGACCTGAAAGACGAAGATTATACCGCTTTCTATCACGAGCTGTACCCCATGAGCGAAGATCCGCTTTTCCATATTCACCTCAACGTGGATTACCCGTTCAATCTGACCGGGATTCTTTATTTTCCTAAGATTAAAAACAACATCGATATTCAACGCAATAAAATTCAATTGTATTGCAACCAGGTATATGTAACTGACCATGTGGAAAATATTGTGCCTGAATACTTAACATTATTACACGGTGTGATTGATTCGCCCGATATTCCGTTGAACGTGTCGCGCAGTTATTTGCAAAGCGATGCCAACGTGAAAAAAATTTCGAGCCATATTACCAAAAAAGTAGCCGACCGCCTGGCTGATATTTTCAAAACCGATCGCCCCATTTTTGAAGAAAAATGGGATAACCTGAAAATTTTCATTCAATACGGAATGCTTAGCGATGAAAAATTCTACGAACGTGCCGAAAAGTTTGCCTTGCTTAAAAATGTGGATGGCAAATACTTTACTTTCGAAGAATATAAAACTTTGACCGGCGAAAATCAGAAAGACAAAAATGGCGACCTGATTTATCTGTATGCTAACAACGCCGACGAACAATACAGTTATATCCAGCATGCCAAGGACAAAGGGTATGACGTGCTGATTATGGATGGACAATTGGATGTTCATGTGGTAAGCCAATTGGAACAGAAATTTGAGAAGACCCGTTTTGTGCGCGTGGACAGCGATGTAATTGATAAATTGATTCAAAAAGAAGAAGTTGCGAAAGTTACATTGACCGATGATCAGCGTGATGCATTGGTAGCGATTTTCGATTCCCAGCTCCCAAACGTAGAGAAAGCAAACTTTATTGTTACTTTCGAGCACCTATCGCCAACAGCCAACCCTGTTTTCGTTACGCAAAACGAATTTATGCGTCGCATGAAAGAAATGTCGGCTTTGCAGGGCGGTATGATGAGTTTTTACGGCGAAATGCCCGACAGTTATAACTTAGTTGTCAATACGGCGCATCCGGTGATTGATAAACTGCTGAAAGATGAAGAAGCTGTCTGTGGAGTTGAAGTGAGTCCCATAATAACAGAACTTGCCGAAGTGAAAGCAAAACACGATAAGCTGAAAGATAGCCAAAAAGGCAAAAAAGATGAAGAAATCCCTGCTGCCGAAAAAGATGAACTGAGCGAACTGGCTAAGCAAATAGATGAATTGGGCGAGAAGAAAAAATCGGTATACAAAGCGTTTGCTGCCGAAAATAAACAAGTGCGTCAGTTGATCGATTTGGCTTTGTTAGCCAACAATATGCTCAAAGGCGAGGCTTTGGCAAACTTTGTGAAAAGAAGCGTGGAATTGATGTAAACTATCTTCTGCTGTATGGATATAAAAAAGGCGTGAGTTTGAATTCACGCCTTTTTTAATGATGTTTCTCATCACGCTTTCTTTTCCTTCTTTCTCTCTGTACTTCGGCCGCGAAGCGGTAGTCGGTGGAGCTCTTGGGACAGCTCCTTTTATTGTTTACAAGAAAAACGTCCATCTCTGGGTTGCACTCGCTGCCGCGCGATTGTAACCCCTCGCTGCCGCGCGATTGTATCGCGTGGCAACATGCCTCAAATCAATACAATATCCAATAATCCTTTTCTACCTGTATCATCTATCCATTCAACCACCGCAAAGCTAAAAAATATACTCCCTCCGGATTTTTGAATTTATAATTTCTACTCATTGTAACATTTACTCTTTTGAATTACTATATTTTTATCTGACTTGCCACGCGATACAATCGCGCGGCAGCGGGGGGGGCCATCTCTGGGTTGCACTCGCAGCAAAAACTACTCATACTGCCTTGGCGGGACTCCGTGTTTTCGTTGCTTCGTGCGGCTTGACCTTGACCTTTTCTTATCAAACACCGTGATTTTCTTTCTGACACTATATACGGCTGAATAACTTCTTATTAATGACACTTTTCAGAGTAATTGCTATAAGTTCAATCGCTCGTAAAAAAACTGCTGCAAAACATAAAAATTAACTAAACAAATCTTTGTAAATTCAAAATGAATGATTTATATTTGCGTGTTGAATTGTTAATTGTACAAGTCTTTGTTTACGTTGATTATAATAGCGGTTATTGATTCGATGATGTTTCCACTCACACACTCATTTACATGATATATATTGATTATTGACTTTTAATTTTACTTTTATGAAAGCATTTAATCCACTTTTACCTGGGAGAAGATTTCTTTTCGTAATTTCATTTTCATTTATAGCATTACCTTTTCTTTTTGCCACTAAAAACATTAAATTTTCGGTCGATTTAAGTTTGCTGGTAAGCCAGAGCAAGTTTAATCCGATTACTGATGTTGTGTATATCCGTGGCACATTCAACAGTTGGGGGACAACAACTCCACTTACGGCTGCCGGTAATAATATCTATTCGGTAACCATACCGCTTGCCGACAACAGTTGGTACGAATATAAATATTATATTAACACTTCTGGGGCGTTTAATAGTGGTTGGGAGAATAATTTTCCGATCACTTCGAGCGGAAACAGAAGAATTTACATTGGTGTAAATGACTTGACACTTCCAATTGTTTTTTACAATGATGGCGAAATGGATAAAGTTAAATCAACATCGCATTTTACTATTTATTACACAGCCTATGACAATTCATATATTGATGAATTCGCCTCGCGGATTGAAAAATGCCATAACATTATTTCCAATGCCATTCAAAGTTTCCCCACAGCCAAAACAAATATTTATTTATATAAAGATTTAGACCAACTTCACATAGCATGCGGGTATCCCGAAAATGGACCAAGTTCCATTGGTTCTGCTTGGGGAGCAACGCTGATTACCATGCTCGCACCCTCAAAATCAGGGCTGGATGATGCACTTGGATTATTTAATCATGAATATACTCATTGTTTAATTGCTTCGAAAACCAAAGTAACACTTCCTGCCTGGCTCAATGAAGGTGTTGCATCGTATTACGGGCAAAATTTCTCCACCAAAGACTGGATTAAATCAGTGATGGATCAACAGGGGAAACCCAATATTGCTGATATTTGGAATGGAAATATGGGTTATGCTTACTCCGGAATTCTGGCCTATTACATTATAAAAACCAAAGGTGAAGCCGCTATGGCTAAATTCATTGAAAATATGAATTACACCGATATTGGTTATGCAAATATTTCAGCCCTGCAAACTGACTGGCATGCATTTCTGGATGTTTATCTCGACTATCAAACCACCGTCAATGTAAAATTCTCAGTAGATATGGCCGATATGATTAGTGCCAACTATTTTTATGCAACAACAGATAAAGTATTTGTAAATACACGTGGCACATTGAGTGACTGGTCTACAAGGCAAATGACGCTCGAAAATGGAACGATTTATTCGGTTACTTTGCCCTTTAACCGCTATAATTTTTTTGACTATAAATTCTCTACCAATTCAGCAACCGCACCAAACGGAGGTTATGAATTGAAAGTGGATGATACAACTATAGGAAGCAGATTGCTGGACGTTGAAAATACAAATAAAATTTTACCTACCGTCAAATTCAAATCAACTGCCACTACGCCAATAAACGAACTGGATATGGTATCCATAAATAATAAAATTAACGTTCTAAATACTCACATCAGATATTGGTTTTCAGGTCAATATACCACAGCAAATTATCAATTTAAGCAATTGACCCCTGAAGAATATCAAAGTCAGAAACCTGCTGATAATCTTTCATTTGATGCCGGTTTTGTTGATTCAAACGGCATAATAAACGTTTCTGAACCAACTACATCAGACCAGAAAGCGGTATTTTCGGATTTGACAAAAGTTGGCTTATATTATCTCTGTCAGTCATATATGTATAATTTCTATCAGACAAGAAATCTGCCTTTGATACTAAAAGTCGGATTTGGTTTTTATGAAGCAGGGCTTTTACCTGCAGACACGGATATAAAAACTATTGTCAATACTTATGGCGGTTCACTTAGTTCGTTTGATGTTTTAAATGACCCGATAACTTTTGTTACGAATAAGGGTTTTGTAATAGCTGGCGTTTTTGGCGAATTCATGAATGTTTATAAAAACTGGGCATATCAGTATATTACCCAACCTACTAAAAACGGGTTTAATACAGATTCGAACTGGTTCAACACAGGCTCAAAACAGGAATTACTTGCTGATTTTAATAGATATTTATATGCACGATTCTTACAACCAGTAGAAAACTCGCGGGTAAAGATATGTGTGGAAACCGATCACTTTAAATTCTATACAACACCCGATGATGCTGTAATTAATTTCCCATATTTCAGTACCGTAACCGAAACAGCTTACAATGAATACGTAAATAATTTCAATGTGAAAGCAAGTGAAAAGCTTACATTTTTCACACTGCCAGGATGCAAAGATGGTTCTATAGAAGGATTAGCCTGCGATCCAAATGGACGACTTACCGGAGGAACTGCCTGGTCATCAGGATTACATTCAACATCTTCTCCATCAACAGATTTACTTCCAAGATTTTATCATCAAAACAGGCATGAACTGGCACATGTATTCCAGGGGTTGATGCATCAGGGAAAAGTAACGGCATGGTTGAATGAAGGATTTCCTGAACTTTGTACAAACGGTCCAATTACCGATGAAGCTTTGACAACAATTAAGCAGAATGGAATTAACTCCTTAACGGGAGCTACAACTTATTTTGGACATCGTCCAACGTACGAAGAAACCCGTATTTATCCATCACCCGATTATGGATATTACACCTTGGGATATTTCTTTAATGATTATATATATAGAAAAGGTGGCTATAATTTGCTTAAAACTGTACAGCAAAATGATCTAACGGCTTATCAAAGTTTAGGGTATGCCACTGCTCAGAGTTTCTTGGATGCCTTCTATTTCGATTTTGATGTACGACTTTTAAACAAGAATGTAGTCACACTTATTTCACCAACCATAAATGTTGACGAAACTTCACAGTTGGTAAATATTAGCTGGACACCACTTAGTCCGACTGTAAAACTGAATGTTGCCGTTTCCACCGATAACGGGTCGACCTGGACCACTGTTGCTACCAATACTACAGCCACTTCATGCAGTTGGAATGCCGGAAATTATGTAGGAAAATTCAAGGTGAAATTCTCGGCGCCCGATGTTTTCGACCTTCAAACCACCTATGGCCCGTTTAATAAAATTGATTTAGCAAAACCAATGATCAACTTCCCCATTGGAAATGAATACCTGATTGCCGGAGATACGATAGCTATTTCGTGGGCAAATACTACGCTGTCCAACCTTAAGATTGAGTTTTCGGGTGATAACGGGACTTCATGGTCAACAGTGAATCAGGCAGTTACGGCTTCGACAAAAACGTACAACTGGATCGTTCCATGGACTATTTCCAATCAGTGTAAAATCCGGATTTCGGATGTTGCAAATGCAACAAACAACGATTTGAGTGATCATAATTTCTCGATATTAGCCCCCAATCTGATTGGCGGTCCGTATTTGTTTGATAAGAACACCGTTGCTTTGCTGCATTTTGATAATGATTTAAAGAATCGTTCGAATCTTTCGGGAAATGGAATTGGTTTGGGAACCAACATTGTGAATGATGCCACGCTTTCAACTATGTTGGGAAATTGTTATCAAACGACATCCGCTGTTACACTTCCTCACCATGCAAATCTGAGTTTAACGGGCGACTGGACTATTGAAGCATGGGTGAAACCGACTTCATTCAATCCAAATGGAAACATGTATATTCTTACGAAGCCGGGCGATACCGATTCCTACGCATCCAACTATTCACTCGAAATAAACCCCTGGTGGGGAAATGTTTTTCATGGGTTCTATTTCTCGAATGCAAATTCACGAATTGGAGTTAGTAATTTCACCCTTGAGTTGAACCAATGGTATCATGTCGCCTTTGTTCGTGACACTAAAACATCGGAGGTAAAAATTCTGATTCACGATAAAAATCGCACACTTGTCTCTTCTCAAACAGCTACTTATACCGGACCTGCAACTTTTACAAATGCAAAAGATGTATGGATTGGTAGCGGAATTGACGGATACGTAGATGAAGTAAGAATAAGTAATGTGGTGAGGAGTTTTGCGACTACCGGCACAGATAAGATAAAACGGGATGATTTATTTACCGTATCTCCAAATCCTTCGAGTGGGATAATTTATTTAGAATTCGGAGATACAAGAGGAGCCAAAGTTAACGTTCAGGTTATGAATTCAAACGGTCAGCTGGTTTATGAAACCGAGGCCAATTCAAACGAAAACAAAACACTCAATTTAGGTAACTTTCCAAAAGGCTTTTATTTAATCCAAATCAGGGATGATTTAAATTATCAAACAAAAAAAATAATCATCAAATAACATGAAGAAGTGCTTACAAGACAATTTCTAATCATCAAGTATTCAATTTTATATACAAAGATGAATGGTTGAAAAAAGAGATGAAATAATCTGAAAAGATATGGAGGTTATTCAGCCGTATTTTAACATTATTCGAATCTTCATTGGAAAATTAATTGTCCAAGTTAGATGTTCCCTCGCTGCCGCGCGATTGTATCGCGTGGCAACATGCCTCAAATCAATACAATATCCAATAATCCTTTTCCACCTGTATCATCTATCCATTCAACCACCGCAAAGCTAAAAAATATACTCCCTCCGGATTTTTGAATTTATAATTTCTACTCATTGTAACATTTACTCTTTTGAATTACTATATTTTTATCTGACTTGCCACGCGATACAATCGCGCGGCAGCGGGGGGGTATAATTTATCCAAGTAGTAATTCTGCTTTGACTGCTGGAAGTAAAAATATTTCTCCTTTCTCCGCTAATTCTCTTATGCCTGACTTTATAAGTGTCTTATTGGTAAAAGGGACAATATGATTTTTAAAAAGTTCTTCTAATCGCTCTTTCCTTATATCATCGTCCATTGGTTCATCAAAATCAAAGACCGCTTTATATTCTGGGGTTTCGTTAGTAGTAATATGACCCATTGAACTTTTTATTAAATCCTTACTTGGTATATACGTTCTCTCAAAAACTCCTTGAATGAATATTTTTATAAGAAGTTGATAATAATCTCCAAAGTTTGATTTTTGTAATTCAAGTATAGCGATACACTCAGGGCTTTCTTTATACCAACCCCCAAATGCTTTTTTAAAATCGTTAGCCTTAGCCACTTCACCGAATACGGTCTTAAACTCTTTACTATCCATATCAATAAGTATCTAAAACGGTTTTCCAATTAATGCCCCTAAATTCAGGGTACTTTGTATCCCTTCCGCCATCCCCATCT
>DIFH01000046.1 GCA_002427615.1 Paludibacter sp. UBA5753 | reverse complement strand
TATTGCTCCAGCATCTTCAAGTGTATTGGGATTGGTTCGACTAAACTATACCGAAGATGGAAACAACAAGAAAGTTAGAATTGATGTAAACAATGATGTTTACGTAACAGTTCCAAATGTAACAACAAGCACACAAGGGTTATTAACAGCAGCAGATAAAATTAAATTAGACAATTTCACAACAGGAGTAAATTGGGCATTGTTTGCTGGTAGTCAAGTTATAAATAAAGCATCATACTATGCGTTCGCCACAAATATGTCAAAACTAAGAATGGCTCATCTTGAAATTGACATTACGGGGGTAGGAACATGGCTAGTGTTTATACCCGCAAGTGGCGGGGTCAGTGTCGAATGGGAAGGATTAACATTGGAATTAGAAAGCACAACAGCAGGACTTACCGTTACTTATACAGCAGGAACACCAGCAAGTATCACAATTACCGAAATTAGATTTTATCCATTCGGTTCACAATAATTACGATTTCAAGCAAATTATAAAGAGGTGAAGCCGATGACATTTATTCAAGCAATAGCAGTTTCAATGGGGTGGGCAATGTTCCTTGCCTACTTCATTGTAAAAGTATTTAGGGGGAAAAGATATGAAAAGTAAAGAAGTATTTTACGCCAAGAAGCGTGTTAAAGAAAACAAAGAGTATGTGTTGAAAGACACGTCAGTTGACATTTACGAAATCGTTGACACCGAAGGCAATTCATTAGGTGCAACGCTGAATCGTTTGGACGCAGAAATAGTCAAGTTAAAAGAGTTCATCGCTTCCTACGTTGATATAAACGACACGTGGAAGATAAAAACAAACGAAGTGATCAATAGAATCACCAAAGAAATTACGGAAGAATAAAAGGGAGGAAATTATGGGAGAAACATTACAAAACTGGTTATCATTACCAGAAGTTCAAGCCGCTGTGGCGATTTTGATTTCAACATTTGTGGTTATCATTGGCGCGTGGATTAAAAACGAAGTGGGGAAATTAATGATTAAAGTTATGGGGCTAACTAGCAAAAGCGAAAGTGGATTGATTGATGCGGTTGATAAAATTATTAAACAAGTTAAAAATGATTTGGAACTGGCGAAGAAAGAAAATAGTTTAGAAATTTTTAAAATTAAAAAAGAAAATGAAATTTTGGCACAAATGACAACCATATCGAATCTTGGTGCTAAAAGATTATCGGCTGACAATAAAGCAATGTTGTTGAAATTAAATGAAGAATTGAAAAAATATGCTTCGGCTGAATTGACATTAAAAGTTGAAGAAATATTATCGAAGCCATCCCTTGTTGAAGAAGAAATCAAAGCCGTTGAAGTTGAAAAACCGCAAATGTTTTTATAGGCGGGAAGATTTTATGAAATATATTAAAAGATTAGGCTTTTTAATCTACCTTGTTTTTGTTTATGCAATCCCGACTTATATATTATTTTCGAAAGTAAGTTGGGAAAGCGGATTCAAATTTCAATTCAAGTTTTGGGTTTTCATTGCTTTAATTATTTGGTTTTGTATATTTTTCGGTAAAATTAAAAAAGCAACCAAATCATTGCCGTTCGGTTTTTGGAAAATAACGCTCGATACTGCTAATTTTTTGTTTGCAATATTAGAAATATGGTTGTTTTTCGAAATTATGGAACGTGCTTTTATTGGTGGCGGGAATACATTATTCAATATTTTAATTTACGTCACAATCGGATCACTTGCACGTATAATTGATTTTGTTTTCAATACAAAAGAAATCACATATAATTTTTATAAATTGCGCTTAAAAGAAAAATATGATTTAGAAGAAGCAGATAAACGTTATCGGTTGGAAAATGATTTATGAGAGAAAAACATTTTAAAAGATGGATTGCAAATGGCATAGTTATATTAATAATTCTATTAGCATCATTTTTGCCAGCATTCATTTTTAATCCCGATTCAATAAATGAAGTATTCTGGATTTCTGCGGCGGTAAAATTGCTTCTGATGATGTTTCTAGTCAGCATTTATTCCTACACAACTTTTATTGCTGAAAAAATATCTGAAGAAACCAGCGTTTTTAAAACTGGTTTGATGTATACAAAAAATGTAACTTTTGCCAGAGCGAATGATTTGAGTGGTCGAACACAAGATGAAATTGATATTCAAAATGATAAAAATAAATATCAAATTGCTAGCGAAATGCTAGAAAATGTTACAACGATTTTAAAAATTGATGAGTTATTAGATTTTAATGGTGGGTATGTATCCAAAGTTATTGACCGATGTAAAAAATATGATATTGCCCGCAAACAACAAAAAAAAATCATCAAGATATGTTCGAAAATTATGAACGGCAAAATCAATTATGAAAAAATACATTATAACGATATTATGCTTTTAAATGAATCGAATAAAACACAACTACCAAGCGTTAAATATCAGCCAGCCAGTTCTCAAACATTTCGATTGATTAAAATCGGCGCTAATTTCTTATTTTGGACAATCGCGAGCACAATTATTTTATTTGATCAAACAAAAATAAATACAGGAATATTTGTTCAATTAATTTATAATGGTGTTTTATTTGCGATGTCAGTTTATCGCGGTATTAAAGACGGTGAATATCGTGCGTCTGAACTTAGAGAAGTTTTAGATGCTCGAAATGATTTTTTCTCAAAATATATCGCAAACGAAAAAGTGCTACCAAGAAAGGAATATAAACGCCGTTTTGACGTCGTAGGTTCGCCTACGTTCGATTTTATAAAAAAGGAGGTATATTATAATGAAACCCACGAAAAAGCGATACAAAGCGATACTAGCGGTTATAATGATATTGCTACTTCTAACATTTAGTGGATGCACACACAAAGGCGATTATGAGTTATATTACAAGGGCGAGTTTCACGGCATATTTAAGGAGTGGAAACGTGTTGATGGCGAAATATGTATTTTAGGCACACACAATGATCGTGATGTTAAAGTATGGTATTGTTTCAACAAAAAGCACATCGAGATCAAGGGATAGATATTCTTTATGTAATTAAAATATAAAAAATATACCGATATTTTGACCGAATAAGGGCATTTAAGCCCTTTTTTTATTGAATAATTATAAAAATAAAAAAAATAATTGAATTATTTACAAAAAACACTTGACAAGTATTTATGAATATGTTATAATAAGGGTGTAAAA
>DIFH01000138.1 GCA_002427615.1 Paludibacter sp. UBA5753 | reverse complement strand
GTTAGACAAAAAACTTTTGGGGTGTATTTTTATGTCAACAATCAGAAAAAATTGAAAGCAGAATTTTTAAGTGAAATTAAAGGCGCTAGAGTTTTACAAATTAGGTTAGAAAAAAAAAGTTCGTAGCAGATTGAAAAATTTTAGTAACTTTGTTTGTTGAATTATATAAAAAAGAAACAAATGGAAATTTTAGGAAACAACGAACATAAAATTATTTTCGGAGATGCCCTGGAAGTACTTAAAACACTTTCTGACAGTTCTGTGGACTTAATTTTCGCTGACCCACCTTACAACATTGGGAAAAATTTTAACGGGAAAGTTGAAAAATGGGATACCGAAGAAAGTTATTTAAAATGGTGTTATGAATGGCTTGACTTGTGCATTCAGAAATTAAAACCGAATGGGAGTTTTTATGTAATGACTGCGACACAGTTTATGCCCTATTTTGATATTTATTTAAGGGATAAGCTAACTATTCTTTCACGAATTGTTTGGTCATACGACAGTTCTGGAGTACAAGCAAAAAAATATTACGGTTCAATGTATGAACCCATTCTATTTTGCGTTAAGGATAAAAATAATTACACATTTAACACAAATGACATTTTAGTAGAAGCTAAAACAGGTGCTAAACGAAAGCTTATTGATTATCGCAAAACTATTCCGACAGTTTACAATTCCGAAAAAGTACCAGGAAATGTTTGGGAATTTTCAAGAGTTCGATACAGAATGGATGAATATGAAAATCACCCAACACAAAAACCAATCTCGTTACTTGAAAGAATAATAAAAGCAAGTTCAAACGAGGGGGATTTAGTCTTAGATCCTTTTTCAGGAACATTTACTACTTGTTATGTTGCTAAAGAATTAAGGAGAAATTCTATCGGCATTGAATTACAAAACGAATATGTAAAAATTGGTTTAAGAAGATTAAGGTTAGCCGAAGAATTTAAAGGCGAGAAATTAGAAAAAGAAATACGAACTTTTGAAACAAATAAAATTGCAAATCAAACTACTTTAACCTTATTTGAACCAGATGGAACATATATTCACGATCAACATTAAAGAAGTATTGCGGAAGAACTTCAACAAAAACGCCGATGAAATTTTTGAGAAAAGTCAACTCATTCAATACATAAACGAAAAGACAAGGTCTGCTGGAAGGGGTTCAAAAGCTCGTTCAAGTTTTGCAAATCTATATGCAATTTATGTAATTATAGAAGATTACATTGCAAATGGTTTTGATAAAAAAGGAGATTATTCCAAATATGAAGGTGCTTTATTCAACAAACTTTTTGCAAGACAAAGAGAATTACCATTTGGTGGCAGATTGCAAAATCACGCATTGAATAATCGCATGAATTCTGAGTTTGAAAAGTATTTCCCAAGTTCAGATTTTAAACCAATACTAAGAGACCAATCAACAAACAGATATTGGATAAATGAGAATTTGTTGAAAATTAGGGTTGGCAAAGCCAATTTTAATATTGCTAAATCAATAATAGAAATCATTGATAATTATGCCAAAACAAAGCAAGACGCTTTTCAACGTTTTGTGAAATCATGTGAAGAGCTTCAAAACATTGAGAGTACAACACCAGAAAAAGTTGAAGAATTTATAATAGGACTTCTTGCACCAAATGTAGATGCACGACTTTTTGAAATTGTGAGTTATTCTATTCTCAAATTTTACTATCATGACCAAACTATTATTTGGGGTTATGAAATGGACAAACTCAATAGAGAGAATTTGAAATTATACAAAACGGGTCGAACTAACGCAAATGATGGTGGAATTGATTTTGTGATGAAACCATTAGGTAGATTTTTTCAAGTTACAGAAACATTAGATTTTAAAAAGTATTTTCTTGATATTGACAAAATTCAAAAGTATCCAATAACTTTTGTTATAAAATCAGATGAAGAAGTTGAATCTTTGAAGAAGAAAATCCAAGACAATACAGAGAAAACATATTCAATACGTGCAATTGTTGAAAAGTATATGGCTTGCATTGAGGAAGTTATTAACATTCCAATGCTAAACATAAGATTTAAAGAAGCTGTCAAACAAGGTTATCTTAATAACATTCTTGATGAAATTGTTACACAAAGCAAAGTTGAATTCAATTATAATGAAAGTTTAGAAGAAATCATTGAAAACGAAACGGAAGAATAAACAGAAATAACGAGCAGCATAGACAATAAGGGTTTCAGTGATATGTGAAGTATAGTAGTCCGCCTGAAAGGTTCTCCGTTTATAAAAATAAATATAAAACTGCTCTCCACGTTTGTTCTTTTAATAATAGAAAAGGGAGTATAATAATTAGGTCATTCCGGTTTCGGGATGACCTTTTTTGATTTTCTGTATTCTAATTTTGATTTTGTTTTTTCAATACCAAAGACTATTTTATAAAATTGAATATTGTATCTTTGTAACTGGTTATTTTATAAAAGAGAATGATGAGAAGAGTTGTATTATTTATAAGTTTATTGCTTTGTTATTCTTCGGTTTATGCGTCAGATACTTTTCGTTTTGCGTTGTTTACCGATTTACATATTCAAATAGCCAATCAGCAACCTGCCGAAGATTTGCAAAATGTAGTGAACGATGTAAATGCTTTGCAAGACATCGATTTTGTGATTGTTTCGGGCGATGTGACCGAATCGGGCGATTTAGCTTCGTTGCAAAAAGCAAAATCCATACTCGATGGTTTGCATATTCCGTATTATATAACAGTAGGAAACCACGAATTGAAATGGAGCGAAT
>DIFH01000064.1:2181-2512 GCA_002427615.1 Paludibacter sp. UBA5753 | reverse complement strand
TTGTGTTGCTCGCAGTAGTGAGTATAGCTGTGAACCAGCCCTACGAAAGTGTAAATAACGACATCAAAAAAACCTAAAAATGTGCGTTTCACCTAACGGGCTCATGGCTGCATGGATAATTATTTCCAAACGACTTAACCCGCCAATACTTTGATTCTTCGTTTAAAGATATCTCCAACATCGATGTAGAAAGTGTACAGCATATTTCAAACAATCGTTCCAGAGAAAAATTAATTTTTTTTACGTAAAATGAATTTTTATTACTTAATTTGTCTAAATCTAAAGTTAAATTTATTACTTGAATCAACCAACGATAAAAATAGTAATTTTA
>DIFH01000064.1:0-2150 GCA_002427615.1 Paludibacter sp. UBA5753 | reverse complement strand
GACCTGAAATACACTTATAGGTCAGATATCCACGACAGAGCGTCTCTTGAAAGTAATTTCCGTGAGAAATTCCAATCCCTTAATCGCGTTAATCTGACCGATTCCGAATTTGCCCGATTAAGGGATGAAATTATAAATGCCGACGTTTTTGTTTCTTCAAAACGCCTGAGAGAAATCAATACTTTTATACGTGAGGATGGAACTCCTCTGCATTACACATTGGTGAATATCAAAGACTGGTGCAAAAATGAATTTGAAGTAATTAACCAGCTGCGAATAAACACCCTAAATAGCCATCACCGCTATGATGTGATTTTGCTGCTCAATGGGATTCCCGTTGTACAAATTGAATTGAAAGATTTAGAGATCAGCCCCCGCAAAGCAATGCAGCAAATTGTGGATTATAAAACCGACCCTGGCAACGGCTACACCAATTCATTGCTTTGCTTTATGCAATTATTTATTGTGAGCAACCGTACAAATACTTACTACTTTGCAAATAACAACAATACCCATTTTAGATTTAATGCCGATGAACAGTTTTTGCCCATTTACCAATTGGCAAGTGAGGACAATAGAAAAATCACACATATCGATGACTTTTCTGAAAAGTTTCTGAGCAAATGCACGCTGGGCGAAATGATTAGTAAGTACATGGTACTGGTACAAAGTGAGCAAAAGCTGCTGGTGATGCGACCTTACCAAATTTATGCCACGAAAGCCATTGTAGACTGCATTCATCAAAACAGAGGCAACGGCTACATTTGGCATACTACGGGAAGCGGAAAAACGCTGACTTCTTTCAAAGCATCTACCTTACTAAAAGAAAATCCTGACATTGAAAAATGTTTGTTTGTGGTCGACCGCAAAGACCTTGACCGACAGACCCGTGAGGAGTTTAATAAATTCCAGGAAGGGTGCGTTGAAGAAAACACCAACACCGAAACATTGGTAAGACGTATGCTTTCTGATGATTACGCAAATAAAGTAATTGTAACTACTATTCAGAAATTGGGGCTCGCTTTAGACCCAACCAACAAGAACAACTACAAGGAACGTCTTGAACCGCTTCGCAATAAACGAATCGTTTTCATTTTTGATGAGTGCCATCGCTCCCAGTTTGGCGAAAATCATAAAGCCATCAAAGAATTTTTCCCGAATTCTCAACTATTCGGATTTACCGGCACTCCCATTTTTGATGAAAATGCTACTTACAAAAAAATTGACGGAACAGTTGGCTCTTATGTTACCACACAGGATATTTTTCAGAAACAACTGCACGCCTATACCATTACGCATGCTATAGAAGATAAAAATGTATTGCGTTTTCACATCGACTATTTCAAGCCCGAGAAAAATATAACCATAGGCAGCACGGAACATAAAATGGCAGTTGCAAATGCAATCATCAAAAAGCACGATGCAGCTACACATAATAGACGCTTTAATGCACTATTTGCAACAGCTTCCATCAATGATGCCATTGAATATTACGAGCTTTTCAAATATATTCAGGCTGAGAAGATCAAAGAAGATGAGAACTATATTCCTCTGAATATCGCTTGCGTGTTTTCTCCACCTGCCAATGGGAACAAAGATGTTCAGCAGTTGCAGGAAGATTTGCAACAGGAAAAAGAGGACAACAAGGTTGAACCCGAGAAAAAGAAAAAAGCACTGCAGTCCATTATTGCCGATTATAACAGGCAATACGGAACCAATCACAGCATCAATGAGTTTGACTTGTATTATCAGGATGTACAGCAACGCATCAAATTTCAACAGTTCAGCAATGCCGACTTTTCGCACAAAAATAAAATTGACATAGCGATTGTGGTGGATATGCTGCTCACCGGTTTTGATTCCAAATACCTGAACACGTTGTACGTGGATAAGAACCTGAAATACCACGGGCTGATTCAGGCATTCAGCCGCACCAACCGAGTTTTGAACGACTCCAAACCTTATGGAACTATTCTTGATTTCAGGCAACAGCAAGCCGAAGTGGACAGAGCCATTGCCTTATTCAGCGGTGAAAATACAGAACGAGCCAAAGAAATTTGGTTGGTTGAGCCTGCCCCGAAAATAATTGAGGAATATCAGGAGGCTGTAAAAGCGATGGCAAAATGGATGGAATCACAAAATATCGTGGC
>DIFH01000156.1 GCA_002427615.1 Paludibacter sp. UBA5753 | reverse complement strand
TTGCCAAACAAATGTTCGTAATCTTCATACAGTCGATCTTCTTGATTTGAGTCTTTCAATTATACCTTATAAAAAATCAGGAAAGAAGATTTGAAAAGTCAAGTTTAAAGGCAATTTCCTGATTAAACAAAAAGAGTTATCTTTGCATCCGATTCATAAATAACATGGTTGAAATAATAATTAAAGGGATAATAATAGGCCTTTTTGTTTCTGTTCCTTTGGGACCTATTGGTATGCTGTGCATCCAACGTACGCTAAACAGGGGCAGAAAATTTGGTATTGCTACCGGCTTAGGAGCTACCACATCCGATTTGGTTTACACGATGATAACCTTATTTTTCCTAAACTTTGTTATTGACTTTATCGAACAACAAAGATATATTATCCAGCTGATAGGAAGCATAATATTAATCATTTTTGGGTTTTTCATTTATAAAAGCCATCCTTCTACACAGCCAAAGCCCAACGAACCTTCGAAACACACCTTATTTGGTGATTATATTACATCTTTCGGACTTACCTTCTCGAACCCGCTGATACTTTTTGTGTTAATTGCACTTTTTGCCCGATTTGGATTTATCAGTAATGATACAACTTTATTTTTATCCATTTTGGGTATATTATCCATACTGGCCGGTGCATTGCTTTGGTGGAACATATTAACATTTCTTGTAAGCAGATTCAGAAACAAGCTCAACATGAGAGGATTAAAACTCATTAATCAAATCACAGGGATCATAATTATATTGATTGGTTGTGTAGGTATTATACTTAGTTTGTTGAAATAAAAAAACCAACCCTGAGGATTGGTTTTTTTAGTAAATCCGATTGTAGAATCATCGATCTCAATTAAATGATTTCATCATTTCTTCTTTCGTCATCTTACCTTTGATCCAGATACAACTAAACTCTGTCTTATCTTTTGTTACCACAAGCATATCTGCGTTATCAACTCCTACCACCCTATAAAAGACATTCACCCTTTCGCCCTTATCGCGGACTTCGACGGCAGTTTCGAAATTGCCATCATCGATGATCTGATACAATTCTTTTAAAACAGATTTCATAAAAGGCGATTCAGTGTTTTCTTCGAGAGTCAAAATTTTCAATCCCTGCATTTTTGACATCAATTTTTGTTCATCTTTTGCCATTCCACCAAACATGGATGCCATATTCATCATTCCATTACTTACCGACACATACTGAAAACGTTCATCGTCGCCGTATTTATCATAAAACTTTTGTAATGTTTGAGCCTGAGTTGCCGCTGCCATTAACAACAACGAAACAACAATTGTCATCATTTTTTTCATATACCTGACTTATTTAATATTGATTGGTAAATTTACTGCTGAGTCATTATTCTCATTGTGACTGATTTTTTTAATCATTTCGGGGGAAAATTTTCCGTTTAACCAGACCAGATTCATTTCGCCGGCTTCGCGAACCGAGATTAACAAATCGGTAACGTAATTCCCGTCCATACGAGTGTAGATATTAACCCGTTCACCTTTTTCACGCACTTCGACCAAACTTTCAAAGTCGCCCTTTTCGATCACCCTGTCCAAATCACGCATAACATTTGCAGCAAAACTTGCTTCGGGAGTTTTTTTGCTTGTCAGTATTTTAATTTTACGAAGGTTAGCAAGCATTTCACGATCTTCGCTTTTCAGGTCATCCGACAATAATGCCAGATTAAAAAGGAACTTGCCCACCGAGACCGACTGGAACCGGTTATCCTTATCGTATTTTTCAAAAAAGCCATTTAATGTTTGTGCGTTAGCGCCAGTCAGCAAAAGTATAATGGCTGTTACTGTAATTGTTATTATCCGTTTCATAATATTGTTGTAATTAATTATTTAAAATTGAGTTTATCCTGAATATTTTCAAGATCGATCCGAACATCTGAAATCTTGTTGATCGGCTCAAGGCTGTTTTTAATTTTCTGGATATTTTGCATGGGTTTCATAGTTTTAACCAGTATCCCATTCACTTTTTCCATTTTCGCTATAGCCATTTGCTGTGCATAAGCGGCGTTGTTGATGCGTTTACCGTGAATAACTGCATAATCGGCATCGACCGGTTCGGTGCGGAAAAACCAGAATGCCAATAAAACTGTTGCCGCAATACCCGAAATTGAAATACTTTGCCATCCAATACGTTTTAATTTAGGCTGCTTCAAGTCAATTACCTTTCGCTTTGGGGCAGGCATTACAACCTGACTTTCCTCTTCAAACGCATCAAACATGGATATGAAAATTTCGTGTTCAACTTTAACTTTTCCCGACCTGAAATACATTTTCAAAAGGTTTTCTTCCTGCAGTGAAGTTTCGCCCTTGAAATATTTTTCTAAAAGTTCGTTCATGTCCGCCATATTCTTTCCTCCACACGTTTATGTTCATTCATAATTTGTTCTCTTATTTTCTGACGGGCGCGTGATAAGTTAACGGTTACCGCATTTCCTGTCAGATTTGTTATATATGCTATTTCACTGATTTCCAACCCTTCCACATCGCGCATTCGGATAATTGTTCTTTGCAGTTCGGGCAAATGTTCAATCATGTTTTTTACGCGGGCGGCCATGTCGTTGCTTTCGGTTCGCTGGTACGGATTCGGTTCATCATAGATTATTTCGGAAGGAATTTCATCCTTGTCCCTGTTTTGACGAATCGTATCCAGGCACAAATTCCGCATCGACCGCATAGCAAAAGCCGGAAGGTTTTCAACTTCGTCAAGTTGATTTCGTTTTTCCCACAATTTCAGGCTCAATTCCTGCACCGCATCCTGTGCAGCATCGTTATTTCGCAAAATTGATTTTGCGAGCCGGAATAATTTATCCGATAACGATAATACTTGATGCTTAAATTGTGCTGAATCCATGTACATTACAATATTGAATGCATTGCGTTTTTAAAATTTGCTCCCGTTTAATATATTGACGCAAAAAAAGTGAACATCTTACATTGGACATTCACTTTTTTTGAAAAAGAAATATCAATATGATATTTAAATGTTGTTTATCAACCGTTTAATTATCCGTAGACGATGCGTGTATTCTCCGGTTTGCGAAGAAATTATTCCATGCGTATCTATATTTTCGATTTTCACCCATCCTGATGCATGAATAATCTGAGTGGGATTAATCATTATACCCACATGAATAATTTTCCCATCGGCATTTTCGAAAAACGCCAAATCGCCTGCCTGCGCTTCCTCCAAAAAATTAACCACCTCACCCCTTTCGACCTGTTGTGAAGCATCGCGCGGCAATTGAATTCCACAAATCGAAAAAACCACCTGCACTAAACCTGAACAATCCATACCCAAAATACTTTTGCCACCCCAGAGATAGGGAGCATTAAGATAAGCTTCGGCTACCTTAATTATTTCGGAACCTGTTATATCGTTGACATAAATCTGGTATATCGGATCAAACGACAATGATTTTGAACTATCAAGCATTGCTATTTCATTGTCCGAATAGAGTTTACTACCTCCGGGCAAATACATTTTTTCCGTGTAATCATTGTTGTCGCATTCGACAAGCGGATAATAAAGCGGCTCTGGTTTAGCGGCTGACAATTGTTCAAACTCCTTATCCGCAACAGTTTTTATCATCTTCCGGTCAACCCAGCCTGTATATTTATCCGCAATGTTTTTCACGTAAAGCCAATGTTCCCTGACTTCAAGTATTTCAACCAATTCGCCGTAAAGCAATTGTGAAACCATTTCGCTGCTTTCACTGTCGGAAGCGCGCATGGGGACTAAAGGGAGCAAAATAATGCCGTTCATTTTTGGGGGTTTGAATAAGAAATAACTAAATATCAGAATAAATACTTTGAATAACAGATTACAAAAATAGTGAAAGTTTAAGCATGTAGTTATAGTTCAGGATTTTTTTTGTAATTTTCGCCAATTTTTCAAAGCAAGTAAGTTTACAATTTATTTATACCCCGATATGAAGCTTAAAATAACTCAAAACACTCTACAAAATATCACCAAAGCCGGCTTATTTTTGTGTGTGATTGCCATTATTGCTCAATTGTTTCCCAGCGAAAACAAATTTAAATATCAGTTCGAAGTGGGTAAACCCTGGTCGTACGAACTTATTACCGCAGCATTTGATTTTCCGATTTATAAAAAACAGCAAGAAGTTACTGCCGAAAAGGATGAACTTTTAAAAAATTACATTCCTTATTTCCAGATTGATACAAATACTATTGACGTTCAATTCAAAAAACTCATCAGCGATTATACCCGCGCTAATGGCAATGCTCCTTTATTTCAGGATTATATCCGTCGAAAATTCAACACAATCTATTCGAAAGGAATTATTTCGTCGGAAGAATATAACAAGTTGAAGGAAGCCGGAAAGACGAATTTAAACTGCATTTTGCCCAATCGGGTAACCCGACAGTTGGCAATTTCAAATGTTTTCACTCCGAAAACGGCTTATGAAGAAATTTTGCGGAATGCTCCAGATACTATAAAATCATACAATCTGAATTTATATTTAGTTGAAAATCTGAAATATGATAGCGCAACATCCGAATTATACAAAAAGGATTTGTTGAAAAATATTTCGTTAACTTCGGGAATGGTACAAACAGGCGAAAGAATTATCGACAGGGGTGAAATTGTAACGCCTGAATTATATGTAGTCCTTAACTCCCTCAAAACAGAGTATCAAAAGCGAAAAGCCTCCTTTCAACAATCAACTTTGGTAATTATTGGCGAAATCATCATAATAACCATGTTAATTGTTTTGTTCTTTTTGTATTTGTACCTTTTTCGTCCGAGAATATTCGATAATTTCGGGAATCTGTTTTTTATGTGCCTGCTCATTTTAATGATGGTGGGGATGACGGCATTAACGCTCAAGTATCCGAATTTAAATTACTACATGGTGCCGTTTGCATTGCTGCCGATAATTATACGGGTATTCTTCGATTCCCGCACGGCTCTTTTTGCTCATATTATTACCATGCTCATTATTTCGTTTATGGTGGATAACCCGTTTCAGTTCATTATTTTACAAATAGCCATCGGAATGATTGCCGTATCGAGCCTGAAAGACATGACACAACGATCGCAGCTTGCCCAAACGGCTTTGTACATTTTCCTTTCGTACATCTTTATTTATATAGCTTTTGAATTTATCAGTGAAGGCGAAATACAGCGTATTCATTTACAGCCAATTATCTATTTTGCCATCAGCAGTGGCTTTTTATTGTTCGCGTATATCCTGATTTATATTTTTGAAAAGATATTCAGTTTAATCTCTGCGGTAACATTGGTCGAACTGACGAATGTGAACAGTGATTTAATGATGAAATTTGCCGAAGTTGCACCTGGAACATTTCAACACACCTTACAGGTTTCCAATTTAGCTACGGAAGCCGCAAAAAAAATCGGGGCAAACAGTCTTTTAGTTCGTACTGGGGCTTTATATCACGACATAGGTAAAATGAGACATCCCGAATATTTCATTGAAAATCAAATGGGAGGCAAAAACCCGCTTGCCGAAATGGATTTTGAAGTGGCGTCACGCATTGTGATCGGACACGTTAAAGACGGAGTAGAAATTGCAAAGAAAAGCCATTTGCCTGAACAAATTATCCATTTCATAACGACACATCACGGCAAGGGTAAAACAAAATATTTTTACAATTCATTCATCAATGCAAATCCCGGCAAAGTCCCTAACGAAGAAGCATATACTTATCCTGGTCCACTGCCTAACAGCAAGGAAACAGCTATCCTGATGATGGCCGATGCGGTGGAAGCGCGTTCGCGCAGTTTAAGTATTTATACCGAGGAAAGTATCAATACAGCCGTAGAACAAATGATTGATTTACAAATAGCCGACGGTCAGTTTAAAGATGCCCCCATTAGTTTCAGGGATGTGGAAACCGTAAAATCGGTTTTCAAAGAAAAGATTAAAAATATATATCATACAAGAATTGTATACCCCGAAGTAAACAACAAATAAAATTAGGTGGCGTTTTGAAAATTTTTATGCTTTCTGAAATACGGCGGATTTGGGATGCTTACTTACAACCCGATACCTGAGATGAAACTCATAAGATTTATGCTACTCCTGGAGAAGTAGCCGTGATTGAGCAGGAACTTCAGAAAATGATTTGGGGAAATTTATACGGCAGCCTTACCGATAAATTTGGCGTACGATGGATGTTTAACTGTCATGAAAAGTGAGTACTTTACCACACGCGGTAACTTTTTTAAGTCGCCCTGTGTGCAAGATATTTTTTTAAAATATCTTGCGATAAATATGGCAATAAGGAGTTCCGTTCTTTTTGTCATAATATTCCTGATGATAATCTTCGGCCGACCAGAATTCAGGAGCGGGACGTAATTCAGTCGCCGGTTTATATCCTTTGTCCGACAGGATTTTCATGTATTTTTCCACCAACTGCTTTTGTTCTTCGTTTACATAAAAAATAACCGATTGATACTGAGCGCCTATGTCCGGCCCTTGTCCGCCAACTTGTTCAAAATCATGTGTTTCATAATACAATTTCAACAGTTCTTCAAACGAAGTTTTTGCCGGATCGTAAATAATTTCAGTAGTTTCAACATGGCCGGTCGTTCCTGTACAAACTTCTTTGTAAGTGGGATTTTGGGTATGTCCGCCCATATAACCGACAGTAGTTTCAATCACACCTTTGGCTTTCATAAAGTGATATTCGGTTCCCCAGAAACAACCTGAGGCAAAATAGGCTTTTTCCATTTTTGTTTTATTGTCTGGTATAAATTTCATCGAAATTGAATTTACGCAATGTCTTGTATTTTTATCGGTAAATCTCTCACCAATAAACACATGGCCTAAATGTCCGCCGCAATTGGCGCAGATAATTTCTGTCCGGCGACCATCGGCATCCGGAACACGTTTCACTGCACCGGGAATTTCGTCATCGAAACTTGGCCAGCCACAGTGCGAATCAAACTTATCTTCCGACCGATAAAGGGGAGCATCGCATTGCCGGCACAGGTATGTCCCGGATTCTTTGTTATCGACATACTCGCCTGTATAGGGACGTTCAGTGGCTTTATTCAAAATAACAGCCGCTTCCTGAGGAGTTAATTTATTGAAATCCATTTTCTTGTTGGTTAGAGTACAAGCATTCTGAGATATTAATATCAAAATACCGAACAGTAATAATATCGGTTTCATCATACATAAAATTACGAATAATGAAACGTCCGAAACAATTCTATTGTTCAAAAAAAAAACAAACTCCCCTGTAAAAAAAGGCGTTTGTTTTTTTCATATATATCAAACTTTATTCAAATTAAAATTATATAAACCTAAAATTAAACCACATAGGCTCTTCTTCGGGATGCCGGAGTTCCGACTCCGGCAACTTCGACGGAATCGGAATTACTCCC
>DIFH01000135.1:12667-17127 GCA_002427615.1 Paludibacter sp. UBA5753 | reverse complement strand
TCAGAAAAAATCCTTAATTTTGTAGTTCATTCGTTTCAGCTGTAAATAGGCCAACCTGCCAATTTACAAATTATTAGAAAAGTAAATTGTAATCAATTTTTGCTAAAATTATAGACAATTCAATGGGTATATTTAATTTTTTAAGTAAAGATAAAAAGGAAACGCTCGACCAGGGTTTATCGAAAACCAAAGAAAGTGTTTTTTCAAAAATAACGCGTGCCGTAGCAGGAAAATCGAAAGTCGACGATGAAGTGCTTGACAATCTCGAAGAAGTACTGATCACTTCGGATGTGGGGGTCGAAACCACTTTACGCATCATCGAACGTATCCAAAGCAGGGTATCGCGTGATAAATACGTGAATACTTCTGAGTTGAACGTTATTCTGAAAGAAGAAATTGCGGGTTTATTAGCTGAAAATAATTCGGATATGCCCATGGACTTTGATAGTCCGCTTCCGCACACACCTTATGTCATCATGGTAGTCGGCGTAAACGGAGTTGGGAAAACCACGACGATTGGCAAGCTGGCTTACCAGTTTAACAAAGCCGGAAAAAAAGTTTATCTTGGTGCGGCTGATACGTTTCGTGCTGCTGCCGTCGAGCAACTTGTAATTTGGGGCGAAAGGGTAGGAGCGCCGGTGATTAAACAAAAAATGGGTTCCGATCCTGCTTCGGTGGCTTACGATACACTGGCTTCGGCCAAAGCCAATCATGCCGATGTGGTGATTATCGATACCGCCGGCCGGCTGCATAATAAAGTGAACCTGATGAACGAGTTGACCAAAATCAAAAACGTGATGCAGAAAATCGTTCCCGATGCACCGCACGAAGTTTTGTTAGTACTCGATGGTTCTACCGGTCAAAATGCATTCGAACAAGCCAAACAATTTACAAAAGCCACCGACGTAAATGCCTTGGCTATTACTAAATTAGATGGAACAGCCAAAGGGGGTGTTGTTATAGGCATTTCCGATCAGTTTAAAATACCGGTGAAATATATCGGTTTGGGCGAAGGGATGGAACATTTGCAAGTGTTCGACCGGAATGAATTCGTTGAATCGCTATTTAATTAATAAAAGATTCAACTTCAATTTGAAAGGACCTGAAAAAATATTGAGTTCCGGTATATTCGATGATGTAAAATTGCTCATTGATCAAAGCAAGTACAAAATTTCAGTGGAGTAAATGCTACTATGAATTTGCTTGACTGGAATATAGGTAAATCCGGTGATTACACACTGTGTAGACAATTGGATGGGTCGTATTTGAAAATTATTTTTTAAAGGTGATGAGGAAGGACGTGAATTTTACATTGAAATGCGTATGTCAAAAACAAAAAATAGTAAAGGAACCGTTGATATAGTTACGCTCGGTTGTTCAAAAAACCTGGTCGATTCGGAGCAATTGATGCGCCAGTTTGATGCGTTGGGATATAAAGTGCGTCATGATGCCGAAAAACCTGATGGCGAAATTGTTATTATTAATACCTGTGGTTTTATAGGCGATGCAAAGGAAGAAAGTATCAATACAATTTTGCAATTTGCCGAACGCAAAAAAAAGAAAAAAATGGATAAACTCTTTGTAATGGGTTGTTTGTCCGAACGCTATCTGAAAGATTTGCAGACTGAAATTCCTGAAGTGGATAAATTCTACGGTAAATTTAATTATACAAATATCCTGACTGATTTGGGTCAGGAATATCGTGCCGATTTACGCTTGGAACGTACGTTAACAACGCCGAAACATTACGCTTACCTGAAGATTTCGGAAGGCTGTAACCGGAGTTGTTCGTATTGCGCCATTCCGATAATTACCGGAAAACATCGTTCCCGAACGATGGAAGATATTGAAAATGAAGTTAAATATCTCGTTTCGCAGGGAGTTAAAGAGTTTCAACTGATTGCGCAGGATTTATCGTCCTATGGATTAGATAAATATAAATCATTGAAATTGCCTGAGTTGGTGGAGCGACTCTCTGATATTCCAGGTGTGGAATGGATACGTTTGCATTATGCTTATCCGGCTCAGTTCCCGTACGATATTTTGCGGGTAATGCGTGAGCGCGATAATGTTTGTAAATATTTGGACATAGCATTGCAGCATGTGAGCGATAATATGCTGAAAATCATGCGTCGAAATATTACTCAAAAACAAACTTACGATTTGATAAAACGTATTCGTGAAGAAGTTCCCGGAATCCACTTGCGCACGACCATGTTAGTGGGACATCCGGGTGAAACCGAACAGGATATTGAAGAATTGAAAGAATTTATGCAATTCGCCCGTTTCGAACGGTTGGGAGCTTTTGCCTATTCCAACGAAGAAGGAACACACGCTTACGAAACTTACGAGGATAATATTCCCGAAGAAGTAAAGCAGGAAAGACTAAACGAAATCATGGCTTTGCAGCAAACCATTTCTGCTGAAATTAATCAGGCTAAAATCGGCACAATGCTGAAAGTGATTATTGATCGTGTGGAAGGTGAAAATTTTGTGGGACGTACCGAATTCGATTCCCCCGAAGTCGATCCCGAAGTGCTCATTCCGCTTTCGACCGAAGGAGTGAAAATCGGTGAGTTTTACAAGACTAAAATTATGGATGCGAGTGAATTTGATTTGTATGGGAGATAAAAGAATCCCTTTAAATAATATTATCATGAATCACAAAGAGTTAATTACTGAAATTGCGGCAAAAATGAAACTTCCGAGACAGGAAGTAGAAAGATTGCTTGATGCAACTGTTGCTGCCTGTACCAAACAATTGGGGGAAGGGAAAACAATTGGCGTGCAAAGTTTTGGAAATTTTGAGGTAAGAAAAAAAGAAGAACATCTGTCGGTTCATCCTGCAACTCATATTCGAACCCTTATTCCGCCCAAATTAGTGGTGAACTTAAAACAAAGTAACATCCTGAAAGACAAAATAAAAGATTTACCACACCATGAATAAGGATAAAATCTCATCGCAGGAAATTATCGATCAGGTCGCTTCGCAATTGAGGGTGAGCAAACGTCAGTCCGAAGAATTTCTGAAAGAAATGGTTGTTACGATTGAAGAAGCATTATTGGCCGGAGAATCTGTGAAAATTAAGAATTTCGGTACATTCAAACTTCAGTGGAACGAACCCAGGAAAAGTGTGAATGTTCAGACCGGTGAAGAAATAATTCTGGATGGTTATAATAAGGTGACATTTATACCCGATGTAAAATTAAAAGATATTGTAAATGAACCTTTTGCTCATCTTGAACCCTTGGTATTGGATGATGATAATAACGAACAGGAACAGGAACAGGAAAGCATAATCGAAGAATCTTATGATCCCCTGCATATTTTTACAGAGCAGGCAAGCGAAATTAAGGAAATATTATCAGAAATAAATGCGTTGTCGTCCAAAAATATTGAAAATGACAAGATTGATAAAAATAGCGAAGGCGATAAAGAGCTTGTTGATGTAATTCCTGATTTTATAGCTGATAATCAATCTGAAACGGCTAAAGAGAACAGTGAAACCGAAATTACCAATGTAGAGAATAACGATGTAACTTCCGGCAATAAAATAAATATACCACCGGTTCGCGAAATAAATGTGCCGGAAACATCAAAAATTGAAACGGTACCTGAAGTGAAGAATCCTGTTACATATAGTACATCGGCTGAAAGAGAAATTGTTCATAATGAAAAATATAGACCTAATGAAACACCGGACGAACTAGCTCAACCCGAGATATTATCGACTCCCGACCCATTCACTGAAAAAGTAAGACCAAATAAAAATAACAGAAAAGGTTGTTTGATTTTTATAATAGTTGTGCTGTTGCTGACAGGAGCCTTTATTGGAAATTATTACCTTTCATCGGCCACAAGATGTTGGATAAAATATACCTTGTTGGCGGAGACCAATACCAACAAGATTTCAAAGGCAAGCAAAACTGTTTTTGGTTGGTTTAAGGATTTAAAATCCTGGTTTATAGACGATACGGTCATAGACGATGAAATTGGCGATTTTTATACGGCATTATATGACCCTGATTCGGCAAAAATCAAAAAAGATACCGTATCAATTGATACTATTGCTGTTGTACAAACTGCCGACAGTTTGCAAATGTTGTTCGATCAACACCGGGTTTACACGGAATTTATAGCCGAAGAACGAATAAACGAAGGCAGCAGGTTGACGCTTATTTCAGAAAAGTATTACGGATTCAAGGATTTTTGGGTTTATATTTACGAAGCAAACCTCCAAAAGATAACCAATCCGGATCGTATCCCAACCGGAACAATCATTCGCATCCCAAAACTTGATGAACGATTAATCGATAAGGATAATCTTCGTTGCGTTCAGTATGCAAAACAATTACACGATTTATATGTCGGATTAGAATAATTTTAATGATTCTAAGAAAAATATAAACAAAGCTTTATAGTAACTACTCAGCGTCCTAATAAATTTGATAATAATTAG
>DIFH01000135.1:0-12547 GCA_002427615.1 Paludibacter sp. UBA5753 | reverse complement strand
AATAAAGGGTGCTGAGTAGTTACGCTTTATAGCTGAAAGAGTTCTGCATTTGTTAAAGATGCAGAACTTTCTTTAAAATAAAGTTCTTAAAATTTATTGATGAAGCGCTTAATCGCACCGTTATAGTATTATTATTCTAAATTCAGGTTAATAGATATTAAATCAAAGAATTAGCGCCTTAAATAACACTATATTTGTTCTGCAAATTCACAAACAAAATTTAAAGTATTATATATGGATCAATCAGTTGATATTAGAGAACTTAACGAAAGAATTGAGAAACAAAGTTCATTTGTAGATGCTTTGGTCATGGGAATGGACAAGGTAATTATCGGTCAGAAACATTTAGTAGAATCATTATTGATAGGTTTATTGTCCGATGGTCATATTTTGCTCGAAGGAGTTCCAGGTTTGGCTAAAACGCTGGCAATAAAAACATTGTCAGATTTGATAAAATGCGATTTCAGTCGCATACAGTTTACTCCCGATTTATTGCCTGCCGATGTTATCGGTACAATGATCTATAGCCAGAAAAAAGAAGAATTCAGCATTAGAAAAGGGCCGATCTTTGCAAATTTAGTGTTGGCGGATGAAATAAACCGTGCACCGGCAAAAGTACAGAGCGCTTTGCTCGAAGCTATGCAGGAACGCCAGGTAACAATTGGCGAAAACACTTACAAATTGCAGGAACCTTTCTTGGTTTTAGCAACACAAAATCCTATCGAACAAGAAGGTACTTATCCGCTTCCCGAAGCTCAAGTCGATCGTTTTATGCTCAAGGTCGTTATAAATTATCCAAAAAAGGAAGAAGAAAAATTAATTATCCGGCAGAACCTGGCAAAAGAAAAGCCCAAAGTAACCCCTGTTCTTTCTCCCAAAGACATTATCGAAGCCCGCGATATTGTCCGTCAGGTTTATATTGACGAAAAAATTGAACGTTACATTGTTGACATTGTTTTTGCCACACGCTATCCGCAAGATTACGGGCTCGATTCGCTGAAAGAAATGATTGCTTTCGGAGCTTCCCCCCGCGCTTCTATCAATCTGGCTTTAGCCGCTCGCGCTTATGCATTTATCAAACGTCGCGGTTACGTTATCCCCGAAGATATTCGTGCCGTATGCTATGATGTGATGCGTCACCGTATTGGTTTGAGCTACGAAGCTGAGGCTAATAACATGACGACGGAAGAAATTATTACCGAGATTTTGAATACGGTTGAAGTGCCTTAAATAAGCCCCCTAAATCCCCTCTCGCCACTCGCCTAAAGTCGAGACAGGTAAAGTCGAGACAAGTAAAGTCGAGACAGGTAAAGGGGGGACTTAAAGAATAGTTTTTTACGCAATTAACATTTTAGAGTTGCTCTTAAAAGTCTTCCTTGGGGGGATTTAAGAGGCTAACCTTTAGGGGTTAAATTTATGGAAACGAGTGAATTAATTAAGAGAGTACGGAAAATTGAGATAAAAACGCGTGGTTTATCGAAAAATATCTTTGCGGGCGAATATCATTCTGCCTTCAAAGGGCGGGGTATGACCTTTGCCGAAGTACGTGAATATCAGTATGGTGACGATATCCGTTCGATTGATTGGAATGTAACGGCGCGTTTTGGCCATCCGTATATTAAAATTTTCGAAGAAGAGCGTGAACTGACGGTGGTTTTACTTATTGATGTGTCGGGAAGCAGGGATTTTGGGACGGTATCGCGAATGAAACGCGATATTTTTACCGAAGTGGCAGCTACGCTTGCATTTTCGACCATTCAGAATAACGACAAAATTGGCGTTATTTTCTTTTCGGATAAAATTGAAAAGTTTATTCCCCCGAAGAAAGGGAAAAAACACGTTTTGCAAATTATACGGGAACTGATTGATTTTAAACCGGAAAGTAATCAAACTAACATTGCCGCTGCACTTCGTTATTTTACCAACGCTATCAAAAAAAGTTCTACAGCTTTTATTATTTCCGACTTTATCGATACCAATTTTGATAAGGAACTCATGATAGCCAATCGTAAACATGATGTGGTTGCCTTGCAGGTGTACGACGTCCGTGAAACCGAACTGCCTGATGTCGGACTTGTTAAGCTGAAAGATGCTGAAACAGGCAAACGTATTTGGGTTGATACTTCGGACAAACGATTACGAACAACTTACAAACACACCTGGGGTGAAAATCAATTGGCTCTTCAAAAGGTTTTCACAAAATCCGGTGTCGATTCGGTGTCGATGAGTACCTCGGAAGATTACGTACGCGCTTTGATGAAATTATTTAAAATGAGAGCCTGAGAATATTCACAATTTATACATTTACAGCTTGCCTGTGGCAGGCAGATATACAATTGATGTTTGTTAAATTGCAAGGTTGAAAATTAAACTTTTATGAGAAAGATACTTATTTATTGTTTCATATTTGCAAGTTCTTTTTTTGTTGATCTTTTCGCGCAAAATATTACAGTAACTGCACGTATCGATTCCACCATGATGTGGATAGGTAGTCAGACAAAACTATCGTTCGAGATTTCGCAACAACCGAATCAGAAGGTTATAGTTCCTTTGTTTTCAGATACTATTGTCGGTGGTCTGGAAATTGTGGAACCGTTAAAATCAGATACGGTTTCTTCACCCGATGGTCATTTGCTCGTAACTCAAAGTTACACGGTTACTGCGTTTGAGGATTCGTTGCTTTATATTCCACCTTATCCGTTTGTTCTGAACGGTGACACTGTCTGGTCGAAATCTCTTTCGCTCAAAGTGGTTCAACCCTTTCAAATAGACACAGCTTCGAATCAGATAGCCGATATAAAGCCGGTGTTTACTCCTAAGTTTTATTGGATAGGTGTTTTGAAAAAGGTATTGATTGTTTTGGCAATTATCGCCATTCTTTTTGTTTTATTTTTTATTATACGCAGGTTTATCCAGAAGAAGCCGGTTTTTACGGCTTCGACGCCGGCGCCGGTTTTGCCTCCTTATGAAGTGGCTATTGCGAAGCTCGATAAGATTAAGCAACAAAAGTTGTGGCAACAAAACCGCTCCAAGGAATATCATACCGAACTGACGGACGTCATCCGTGAGTACATTGAAAGGACTTTTGATATTCCATGTATGGAAATGACTTCGGAAGAGATTCTTGAGCATTTGAATCATTTGAAATTTGAGACGAAACCGGCTTATTTGGCATTATTGCAAATTCTTCGTTTAGCCGATCTGGTAAAGTTTGCCAAATGGAATCCGGCTACCGACGAACATGAATTGAGCCTTAATAATGCCTATTTATTTATAAATCAAACAAAAATTGAGGAAGTGAAACCTTCGGAAGAAGGGAACGAAGATACAACCGATCGATTAAATTAATTTGATTAATTTTGTTAATCAAAAAAATGAATTTATAATAATTTATAGTAAGATGACATTTAAGAACCCGGAATATCTATTTTTACTTTTGTTGTTGATCCCCATTGTGTTTTGGTACATAAAGGAGATGCATAAATCGGATGCAAGTTTGCAGATTTCATCACATCGTAATCTTCAAAAGTTGCATAAAAGTTCAAAGGTAAAATTACTCCATGTTCCCTTTATATTGCGTTCGTTGGCAATAGTTTTTATTATCATTGCTTTGGCTCGTCCTCAAGCCTCAAACTCGTGGCGAACTGAAAGTACCGAAGGAATAGATATCATGATGACGCTCGATATTTCGGGAACCATGATGGCTGAAGATTTAAAACCAAACAGGCTTGAGGCGTCAAAAGATGTGGCTACCGAATTTATTCTTTCCCGGCCTAATGATAATATCGGTTTGGTGGTTTTTGCCGGCGAAAGTTTTACACAATGTCCTTTGACTACCGATCATGCCGTATTAATTAATTTATTTAAGGGAGTAAATTACGGACTGATTGAAGATGGTACGGCAATAGGCTTGGGCTTGGCAAATGCGGTGAACCGGATCAAAGATAGCAAGGCAAAATCGAAAGTTATTATTTTGCTTACCGATGGCTCGAACAACCGGGGCGATATTGCCCCGATAACAGCCGCCGAGATAGCAAAAAGTTTTGGTATCAGGATTTACGCTATCGGTGTCGGTTCGTACGGAAAAGTAAATATTCCCGTGCAAACGCCCATGGGCTTACAATATCAACTCATGGATTCGGAATTCGACGAAAAATCTTTGCAGGAAATTGCCGCCATGACAGGCGGACATTATTTCAGAGCCACAGACAATACCAAACTCAGGAATATTTATCAGGAAATTGATCAGATGGAAAAAACCAAAATCAGTGTCCGTGAGTATAATAAGAAAAATGAGGAGTTTTATATTTTCGCATTAGCGGCATTTTTACTTTTAATGGCTGAAGTTTTATTGCGCAATACCGTTCTGCGCCGAATACCTTAAAAAATTGAAACCGGAAACGGTTTCGACAGTGAATTTACTTTTTTACATAAGCACAAAACAATGTTTAGATTTGCCCATCCGGAATATTTATTTTTACTTCTTTTAATACCTGTATTAATCGGAGTATTCGTATATACGACCATTCAGAAACGCCGTAGAATCAAACAGTTCGGTAACCCTGATTTGCTGGCGGAATTAATGCCGAATGTTTCGGTTGTCCGTCCGCAAGTGAAGTTTTATATTCAACTTATAGCCATCATCTTGGTAATAATTGTTTTAGCTCAACCTCAGTTTGGGACAAAAATGGAAAAAGAAAAACGCCAGGGGATTGAAGTAATGATAGCTCTGGATGTTTCAAACTCGATGATGGCTCAGGATATACAACCTAACCGGCTGGAAAAAGCAAAACAGGTTTTATCAAAACTTGTCGACGATATGACCAATGATAAAGTAGGATTGGTAGTTTTTGCCGGAGATGCTTATACGCAATTACCCATTACGGTTGATTATGTATCTGCAAAAATGTTTCTTTCCTCCATCTCGCCTAAATTAGTTCCGCGTCAGGGAACTGCCATTGGAAGCGCTATTGATCTTTGTATCAAATCATTCGGAGAGAAGAGCGAAGCCGGCAGAACAATTATTCTGATTACTGATGGCGAAAACCACGAGGACGATGCCGTTGGAGCTGCAAAACTTGCATTGAATAACGGAATCGTCCTGAATGTAATTGGAATGGGAAAACCAGATGGCGCACCGATTCCGGTAGAAGGAACCATGAGTTTTTGGAAAGACAAAGACGGAAACGTGGTGGTATCGAAACTGAACGAAGAAATGTGTAAAAATATTGCTATTGCCGGAGGTGGAAGTTACGTGAGAGCCGATAACACCAATGCTGCCTACAAAATCATTTCAAAGAATCTTGAAAAAATAGCAAAGTCGGATATTAAGACACAGGTTTTTTCGGATTATAACGAACAATTTCAATCATTTGCATTGTTTGCTTTGCTGCTTTTGGTAGTCGACACATTTGTATTCGACCGAAAAAATAAAAGATTGAGTAGATGGAAGATATTCAATCTAAAAGAAAAGTTTGTAAAAAAGGGATAAGACGGTAAAAAGTGATTTTGAAGAATAGAAATATTTTAAATTTGAGGACTCACAAAAAATAATAATGAAAAAGTTTAGTTTAATAATATCGTTGGCTTTGTTGATGTGTTTTACTGTTGCAGCTCAACAGGAAAGCCCTGATGTGAGGGCGGGGAATAAATTATATAAATCGGAGAAATACACTGAGGCTGAAGTTGCTTATCGGAAAGGTCTGCTGAAAAATCCAAAATCGTTCGAAGCAAATTATAATCTTGGTAATGCTTTATTTAAGCAAGGAAAATACACGGATGCCCTGGAACAATATAAAAATGCCATTGCATTAAAACCGAACGAAAAACCAAAACTTGCTGCTTCGTTTCACAATGTTGGAAATGCTTTATTGACCGATAAAAAAGTTGAAGAAAGTATAAATGCCTATAAAATGGCATTAAAAGCCAATCCCAACGACAACGAAACACGCTATAACCTGGCTTATGCACAGGCGCTTTTGAAAAAACAACAGCAAGATAAGGATAAGGATAAGGATAAGGATAAGGATAAGGATAAGGATGATAAAAATAAAGATCAGCAGAAACAAGATCAGCAGAAACAAGACCAGCAACAACAACCTCGGCAACCCAAATCGCAAATGTCGAAAGAAAATGCCCAGCAAATATTAGATGCGTTGATGCAGGACGAGAAAAATGCGCTCGAAAAAGCTAAAAAACAACAGGTACGAGGAAAAAGAAGCGCTGAAAAAGATTGGTAAATCAGGGCTATTGAAGTTGTATAATTTCAGGTTTGAAAGTTTGAATATACAGAACGATATAAGTTTTATAAATATATGAAACACAAGATATTATTATTGACGTTATTGTTAGTTGCCACGTTTGGTGTACGCGCTGATGAGCCAGTCCGATTTACTGCATCCGCACCATCCACAGTAATTTTAGATAAGCCTTTTCAATTGGTTTATACGGTAAACGCTTCGGGGAAAGATTTACGTGTGCCTGAATTCAATAATTTCGAGATACTGGCCGGTCCTTTTGAATCGAGAAGTTCAAGTTATCAGATTGTTAACGGGAAAACTTCATCTTCTGTTTCAATTTCGTACACTTACACTTTACAAGCTTTAAAAACCGGCACTTATTCTTTTCCGCCGGCAAGCATTGTTGTTGATGGACAGAAATATACATCCAACGGATTATCTATAAAAGTCTTACCCGAGGACGATAATTCGACTTCAAAATCTTCTCAAGGTTCGCAGTCGGGTTCAACTTCCTCTTCGCAATCAATTTCAAACGAGAACATTTTTATCCGCACCAGTGTATCAAGGACAAATGTTTATGAACAGGAACCCATACTTGTAACCTATAAACTGTACACCTTGGTTGATGTTGTAGGAATGAATAATATGAAGATGCCTGATTTTAATGGATTTATGAAACAGGAGCTGGATCAGAATCAAAACAAGCAACTTTCGTACGAAAATTTTAACGGTAAGAATTATGGAACCATAGTTTTGTATCAGGTTTTGCTTTATCCGCAACGTACAGGTGAAATCATGATTGATAAAGCTAATTTTGAGGCAGTCATCCGTGTGCAGAATAAAACCCAGGTACGCAGCATTTTCGATGATTTTTTTGATTCGTATACCAATGTTTCAAAAAATTTAGTTGCTCCGGCTTCTAAAATTACCGTACATGCTTTACCCGGAAACAAACCGGCCGGTTTTAATGGAACTGTTGGACATTTTTCAATGAGTTCTACAATTTCAGCGGGACAAGTTAAGGAAAATGAAGCTGTTACTATCAAAGTGAATATTTCAGGGAATGGAAATATGAAGCTGATAAAAAATCCCGAGATTAAATTTCCTGAAGGATTTGAGTTGTACGATCCGAAAGTAAACAATAATTTCAAAACCACAACTTCAGGTGTTTCGGGTACAAAAACAATAGAATATATGTTTATTCCCCGCCATACCGGTAATTTTGATATTCCTGCTGCCGAGTTAACTTATTTTGATGTGCTGGAAAAGACCTATAAAACTTTGCGTACGCAGGGTTATAGACTTGTGGTTATGAAAGGCGAGGGCGGCGAGAACACTGTAGTTGGCGCTTATGTAAGCAAAGAGGATGTCAAACAATTGGGTAAAGATATTCGCTTTATCGAAACTTATCCATTTAAATTATCCAAAGAAACCGAGCCGATTTTCGGAACTTTGACAGGTTGGTTGTTGTATATTATTCCGCTTGTAGTTGCTCTAATATTATTTTTGGTTTTCAGAAAACAAACACAGGAAAATGCCAATATTCAACTTGTTAAAAACAAAAAAGCCAATAAACTTGCCCGAAAGCGGCTCAAACTGGCTCAAAAATTATTGGGAGAAGGCAAGAAAGATCAATTTTATGAAGAAGTTCTGAAAGCTGTGTGGAATTATTTAAGCGATAAATTGGCAATACCGGCTGCATCCCTGACCAAAGAAAGAGTCGAAACCGAGTTGAGTATCAAAGGAGTACAATCTGATGCCATCAAGCAATTTATTGATATACTGAATACCTGTGAGTTCGCGCGTTACGCGCCGAATTCCGGTCAGCAGGAAATGGGTAACCTCTATGCCGAAACCATTCAGGCAATAAGTAATTTAGAAAGTATCATCAAGAAGTCGTAATTTCTATAAAAATGAAAAGAATTATATTTATATTTTCTGTCATGTTAAGTTTTGCTGCTTCGGTTTTTGCACAAACCGATGTAGTGAAACATGCCAACGATTTGTATTCGAAAGGCGATTATAAAGCCGCTGCCGAAGAATACGAGCATATAATTGCCGCAAAGAATGTAGCTCCTGAATTGTATTATAATTTGGGTAATGCTTATTATAAATCGGGCGAAATTGGACATGCCATTCTTAATTATGAACGTTCTTTACGCTTAAAACCAAATTATCAGAACGCGCGTGTGAATCTGGAAATGGCGCAACAAAAGGTTGTTGATAATGTAGTGCAGACGCCGCCGTTTTTCGTCATGAACTGGATTAATTTATTGATGAAACTTTTCACGTCGAATCAGTGGTATGTGGTAAGCGTTATTTTTTTGATATTGATGATTGTAGCATCGCTTTTTTTTGTATTTGGTTATTCTGTGGCACATCGAAAAGCATCTTTTTATATTGCCGTGCTATTTTTATGCTTGACTGTACTGACCATGTTTTTTGCGGGCATTCGTAAAAATCAGATGGTACATCATACCGATGCCATAATCATGTCGGGAGTCGTCGTCGTGAAGGGCTCGCCGGATAAAAGCGGCACGGATTTATTTCAGCTGCACGAAGGTACGAAAGTAAAGGTGAAGAGTTCGTTAGGAAAGTGGACTGAAATTGTGCTTGGTAACGGAAATATCGGCTGGGTGGAAGATGAGAACATTGAGAGAATATAAGGAGTGTTTCCGAACGGTTGTTGTGATGTTTTTTGTTTTTTAAACTATAAATAATGGACTTTTTAAACACGATTAAATCGCTCGACACTGAACTTCTTTTGTTCGTGAACGGTTTGCATAATTCATTTTTTGATGAACTTATGTATGCTTTTAGTCAGATTTTCGTGTGGATTCCTTTTTATGTTTCAGCGCTGTATTTGATAATAATAAGCCATAAAAAAATGGATGCAGTCTGGGTTATCCTCTCGTTTGTTTTATGTATTGTTATAGCCGACCAGGTTTCATCGGGCATTATAAAAGAAGCGGTTCAGCGTTTGCGTCCTTCGCGAAATCCGGCGCTTGAAGGGATGATTCACATTGTAAACGGTTACACGGGCGGCAAATACGGTTTTGTTTCGTCGCATGCGGCTAATAGTTTCGGTTTTGCCTTGTTAAGCTCTTTGGTTTTTAAACAAAAAACTTACACGACATTCGTTTTTATTTGGGCGGTAATCGTTTCTTATTCACGTATCTATCTTGGAGTTCACTATCCTTTTGATGTTTTGGGCGGAATGCTGGTTGGTGTTATGGCAGCTTTGATAGCTTACTTTGCTTTAAAAAAATTAAAACCATCTTCGTTGCAAGCTTCAGGCGAAATACCCGCGACAATTCCCAATTCGGTTCTCGGATTAAGTGTGGCAGGCATGATTATTTATGCTTTGATCGAGATGTGAAAAAACAATCAAGCCCTTGCTTGGCGGGGTATGCTTTTTATTATGCTTTAAGTCGGATAATTTCTTGTTTGATTTCGTCTATCACTTCTTTATTCTGGATTTCTTTCTTTTCGCCAACTTTTGCAGAAAATAAATAGAATACTTTACCTCCAAATACTTCAGTAAAGTTTTTATGAGTTTCAGCTTGCAAGCCATATTCTTTGAAAATTTCCGGCAATTGTATTCCGTTCTTTACCGGCTTGATTTGAAGTCCGATATACTTTTCTCCAACTTGTATAAAAAAGTCAACGTTGAATAATCTGTCCCACTCATCAGGGGCTGGTTGAATCTTAACATCCAGTATTTTTTGTAATTGGCCATAAATGGTTTGTATTTCGGTGATATATCCGTCAAATGTACGATCAATTACTAGCTGCGTCATATAATCTATACAATCTTGTTCGGTTATATCTGCTACTTCCGATTGAATTACTTCTGTAATTTTCACGTAGAGCTTTTTCCCTAAATCTTCGATGTGTTCCTTGGATTTAACATGATTAAAGTAGTATTCCCGCCATTCTTCGAGTGTTTTCGGGGAACATTTTCTGATTGATTCAGAAGTTGGTCCAACATTTTTTTTGAAATTAAGTTGGAAGCGATTCATCGCACTGTTTAAAATCCATTCTTTAGCCATTTTTATATTTAATTGCTAGGGTGATTTATAATCCATGTGTCTTTGAGTCAAACTGCTATTTTCATAATTTTGTCAGTTTGATTAAATGCTATGTTGTTGCAGATTTAAGAATTTTTCTTTGTATTTGAAATCAGTATTGCTATCCACTTGTACCAAGCCGTTTTTGACTAAATGAGCATTTATAAAAGTTCTGTTTTCTAAATACAAATAGCAAAGCAGGTTATTTTCTTTATCGTATTTTATATTATCATATTTCAGAAATACTCTTTTCCCTTTTGTTTTATCAATGAGAAATGATATTGCTTTACCGTTAATTATAGGGTCTTCTTTAATGCCAATGAGTTTGATGGTAAGATCGTTGCTTAACCTGATTTTTTCGGAGCTGATTACTTCTTTTACGGTAAAAAATTCTTGTCGTTGCGCAGAGCTATCTTTGTCAATCTTAGAGCCGAATTGCAGTTTTTTTACATCAATTTTTTTGTCAAGGGTATGAGGGTCTTTGAAAATGTATGGAAGTTTTTGAATTATTTTTTCAAAATCAATTTCTTGTCTTTCTTGTGTTAAGAACTCGTATGTTGTTCCATCGATATCTTTCTGATTAACTTCCAGTTTATCTTTAATAAAAGGAGTAAACTCGGGGTTGATTTCATAACCGACTGAATTACGGCCAAGATTTTTTGCCGCAAGCAAAGTTGTTCCACTCCCTGCAAAAGGATCGAGTATTATTTCACCAACAAAAGAGAACATTTTAATTAGTCTTCTTGGCAACTCTTCGGGAAACATAGCAATATGTCCGTTTTGTCTCGCCCCTGCGAAGTTCCAATGACCGGCAAAAAATGTATTCCATTCCTCTGCGGTCATTATTGACAGCTCTTTTTGTTCCTTGGTATGTTTAGGGGCATCGCCAAGTTTTTTGAACACTAAAATAAATTCATAATCAAGTTTCAAAATACCGTTTCTCGGGTATGGATAGGAACCCATTTGAACGCCTCCACCGGTCGTATTTGAGGTCGTTACTTTTTGCCAAATAACAGCCCCCATATAATCAAACCCGACATTTTCGCAAAACTTGATAATTTCTTCCCGTATAGGAATTACTTTATAGCGTCCATAATATACGGCTCTGGCAAATTGGTCGCCAATATTTACACACAATCTGCATCCATTATGAAGCGTACGAAAGCATTCCTTCCAAACTATATTCAGGTTGTTGATATAATTTTCGTAACTATCGTGGAAGCCTATTTGACTTTCTGTGCCATAATCCTTGAGCTGCCAATATGGAGGCGAAGTAATAATCAAATGTACAGAGTTATCAGGCAGTTCTGTCATCTGTCTGCTGTCTCCATTTATTATCTTATGATGCGTTTTCATTCAAATTTCAATTTATGCAAAGTTACACAAATCATCCGACTGTTTCACATGTTGCAACCGGAGTTTTCTTTCCATTACCAACAATTATATTCTTACTTCCACTCCTTTTGCTTTCAGAAAACTTTTCAGTTCGGGAATCCCGATTTCTTTATAATGAAAAATACTGGCTGCAAGTGCTGCATCGGCTTTTCCTTCAGCAAAAACGTCAACGAAATGTTCCATAGTTCCGGCGCCTCCGCTGGCTACGACGGGTACATTCACCGCTTCGGAAACGGCACGGGTAATGTCGAGTGCAAAGCCATCTTTAGTGCCATCGTTGTTCATGGAAGTAAGCAGAATTTCGCCGGCGCCGAGTGCAACAGCCTGTTTTGCCCAGTCGACGGTTTTGATGTCCGTAGGAACTCGTCCCCCGTTCAGGAAAACGTACCATTCACCTTCAATACATTGGGTGTCGATGGCTAACACCACGCACTGACTGCCGAATTGTTTAGCCAGGTCGCTGATCAGTTGCGGGTTGCGAACAGCTGCCGTATTTACCGAAATTTTATCGGCGCCACAGGACAGCAAGACGGAAACATCTTCCACGCTCGAAATGCCTCCACCCACTGTAAACGGGATATTGATGTGTTTCGCTATACGCGTAACCAACTCCGAAAGCGTTTTTCGTTTTTCGTTGGTGGCTGTGATGTCGAGAAAAACCAATTCATCGGCGCCCATTTGGGCATATAACGCTCCCAGCTCAACCGGATCGCCCACATCGGTTATGTTCAGGAAATTTATACCTTTTACTGTTTTGCCATCTTTAATGTCGAGGCAAGGGATGATTCGTTTTGCTAACACTTTAGTATATTTACAATTTATGAGTCCACTCCGAAAAGTCAG
>DIFH01000140.1 GCA_002427615.1 Paludibacter sp. UBA5753 | reverse complement strand
GGTTACGGACCAGAACAGGGGTATGATTTCCTGCGGGAGAAAATAGCAGAAATTGATTTCAGGCAACGGGGTATCGCCATCTCTGCCGATGAGATTTTCATTGGTGACGGTTCCAAGAGCGACACCGGTAACATCGGCGATATCCTGGGTGGCGATAATCTGGTGGCCATCACAAATCCTGTCTATCCTGTCTATATGGACACCTCCATTATGCGCATCGGAAACTCGGACAAACTGTTTTTGCTTTCCTGCACCGCTGAGAATGGATTTCTTCCAGAGATTCCCGCGCAAAGGGTGGATGTGATTTATCTCTGTTATCCCAACAATCCTACCGGGACGGTAATGACCAGACCGGAACTTAAAAAATGGGTGGACTGGGCATTGGAAAACGAAAGTCTGATCCTCTTCGATGCGGCATATGAAGCGTATATCCAGGATGACAACTTGCCAAAAAGTATTTATGAGATTGAAAATGCAGCTCTTTGTGCCATTGAATTCCGCTCTTTCTCGAAGAATGCAGGCTTCACCGGACTGCGGTGCAGTTATACCGTCGTCCCCAAATCGTTGAAGGTGCGTGCAGGCAACGGAGAAATGGTTTCACTTCATGGGTTATGGAACAGACGACAGTCCACCAAATTCAACGGTACCGCCTACATTGTGCAGCGTGCTGCCGAAGCAGTCTATTCCCCGCAGGGGCAGCAGGAGATAAGGGAAATGGTGGCATACTACATGCACAACGCCGGCATCATCCGTGAAGGATTGATCGAAAAAGGGTTTACCGTTTTTGGCGGCGAACATGCCCCCTATATCTGGCTTCAATGTCCCTCCGGGCTTGATTCATGGAGTTTTTTCGATCTCCTGCTTGATAGATGCCATATCGTGGGTACGCCCGGCATAGGATTCGGTACCAACGGAGAAGGATACTTCCGGCTGACGGCCTTTAACAGCCGCGAAAGAACTAAGGAGGCCATTAAGCGAATCAAGGACTGGAGTATTTAATAAGGGTGGAATCGTCTCCGTCAATGCGAGATTGATGAGTTAGATTAAGCGTTTTACATAACTTCAGTTATCCTACCCCGAATTGTAAGAACAGACAGATCAGGCGACTTGCCTGTTCTCTTTTGGTGCGCCGTGCTTAGTGATTAACTTAGAGGTGGAAGTCCACTATGGAAGTTTATAGTCGCCAACCATTAGCTAAGGGCAAGGGTGTTCCTGTTTAGGATTCTGAAGGATGCCAGGGCAGTGATCTCCGCAGGTCTGTAAGCTTGTGAGCTAGTGGTTACAGTCGTCGGCATCCATTCGTTGAAAGAAGGACAAAAAGTGATGCTGTTATCACCGGTGACAGCTACAAATGTGGGAGGCATGCTATGATGGATTACGGAATATGGGGATTGCAACTATGGAGCCTGGTGGTTTTCCAGGTTGCCTGGCAATTCGGAGTATAAGTAAGCTCGAAGATCCTGAGATTGTGGTGAATAAAACACTGGTAATGACCGCCCAGGAAAGTAAATTTAATTATTAAATGTAACACAAAGTATTAAAAACATTACGATTGCGTCAAAAACATTACTTTTGTGTTGTTATGAAACGAGCATGAGAATCATTTTCACACAAGAACATGATTAAAGCGAGTTCCATACGATACCTTTGAAAATAAATAATTTTAATCGTATGAAAAATTGAATATTAATTAGATGATTATTAAATAATTACAAATTAACGTATTTACGTATGAAAAGAATAAACAATTAGACCCGGGACAAAGATAAAAAATAGAAGCATTCTTAAAGCCGGTTGGAGTCAGACAATGATTGCTGAAGATCTCGGTATACACAAATCGAGCGTTAGCAGAGAGCTTAAACGTAATAAAACTAGGAACTAGGGTATGCTGGAGGACATGCTCAAATGCTATCAGATGAACGTAAGGAGCGTTTTAAAAGAACTCGTCGTTTCACTGGTGAAATGATGCTTTAAATAGAGGAGAAGTTACGCAAGGAGCAATGGTCTCCCGAGCAAATAGTGGGTCCTTACAAGTCTGTCAACAAGGATATTGTTAATGTTGAAGGGATTTACCTACATATCCGCAAGGATAAAGCGAATGGCTGCAATTTGTATACGTTTCTCCGTCAGAGATTAAAACATAGGAAGCGCGTTTGCAATGATAAAAGAATACGTATAAAAGAGCGTATAGGCATAGAAAACAGACCTGATCTTGTAGCAGAAAAATCCCGTTTCGGAGATTTTGAGATTCTTACAATTATCGGTAAAGATCAAAAGGGAGCCATCGTAACTATTGTAGAGCGGACAAACGGATTTCTATTGATGGAAAAACTCGAAAAGGGTAAAAATGCAGAAGGCTTAAAAGATGAAGTTATCCGGTTACTGTTGCCCTATAATGGGAAAATCCATATAATTACCTCGGATAATGGAAAGGAATTTACAGAACATAAGGCTATATCTAAAGCGTCGGGTATCGATTTTTATTTTGCGGATCCTTACTCCTCCAGACAAAGAGGAATGAATGAGTATACTAACAAATTGATTAGACAGTATATTCCTAAGGAAAACTGATTTTAAAACAATTAGTCATCATCAAATCAGGGAAATACAGTATACAATGCAGAGCAAGATTATTTCATTTTTTAAGTATCCTTATTACCGAAAAAACAAGTTTCAAATAAATAGGGAAAACGTCAAAAAATTTACATCTACAGTTTTATTCTGTTATGCAGCCATAATAGGCTTAATGTTTTTTATGGTGGCATTGGATTTATTGCTAGTTCATATATTTCATTTTCATTCCATATTAGATCAATTGAAAGAAACAAGAAATATGCTCATTAAGCACAACTCTGTAATTGCGATTTGTGCTTTTACTACTGTGCCACTAGTTGAAGAGCTGATTTTCAGATTGCCGCTTGTGCCGAAAAAATATTTTTTATTTGTTTCAAGTATTTTAATTTTGTATGTTTCTTTGGGAGGAAAAACTTATAATACTATTTTCTTTCATGATTACTTGAAAATCATAATATTTATCATTCTTTCATTGTCGCTTTATTTTACAATCAACATTACTTTTGCAAAAATAAGTGATTTTATCCACAAACATTACCGCACATACTTTTACCTTCTAACTTTATCTTTCGGATTGCTTCACATATTCAATGCAGACACGATTCAGTGGCAAATATTTTATCTTTATCCGCTCTTTGTATTGCCACAAATCATTTTGGGATTTGCAATTGCATATTTAAGAAATACATTACATTTTGTTTACGGACTTGCATTGCATATTTTGGTCAATTTAATTTCTATTCTTTTTACATTAATATAGCCTTATGCCCACAATTTTCCCTTCCGAAATCATCTACGACAGCACAGAATCGCTTTTTGTAAGGCGAAAGTCGCATTACAGAGTAATTTATGTAGTGGTGTTACTGATGGTCTTGACGGCACTGGCGGCATTGCCTTTTGTGCGCGTGTCGTTAAGTGCGCAAGCGCGAGGTATTATTCGCTCGCCCAACGACAATAATCAGATCCAGTCAGCAGTTTACGGAGAGGTACTACGGGTAAATATCGTTGAAAATCAGCAGGTGACGAAAGGAGATACGCTCGTGGTTCTTAACTCTCTGAGCATTGATATTCAAATTGATAACAACAACCGCAAAATCGCCGAAGACGAAACTTTCATTGCTGATATTTCGGCTATGCTGGCAGGAAATTTCATGGCCTTAAATAGTCCTAAATACCTTAATGAAAAGATATTATATCAATCTTCGGTAGGTCAGCTGCAAACGCAGATAGATTATTTGAAAAACGAACTGGCTGTTACGCAAGGGTTGTTCGAAAAAAAAGTGGCTACACAATCGGAACTCTTACAAGCACAAAACGCATATAGCCAGGCAACTAATCAGAGGGATAACATGCATGAAAACTTCCGCAATCGATGGCAGGCCGAACGCACTCAATATGTACAGGAAATCCGCGATTTGCATGCGCAAAATGCGCAGTCGGCACAACAAAAAACGCAATACACGCTGCTTGCACCCACAAAAGGTTCGGTAATTCAGTTTACCGGTATTGAGGCGGGAAATTTCATTGTACCTGCGCAGGTTATAGCGCAGATTTCCACGGATGAAAATCTGCTGGTGGAATGTTACGTTTCTCCATCGGATATTGGCTATATCAGAGAAAACCAGCAAGTTAAATTCCAAATAGATGCGTTTAACTATAACCAGTGGCGGATGGCGCTCGGTATCGTGCGCGAGATTTCAAAAGACATCGCCACAGTTGACAATAAGCCCGTTTTCCGCGTGCGCTGCTCACTTGACGACCAATATCTGCATTTGAAAAACGGCTATCGCGGGTATCTGAAAAAAGGGATGACACTTACCGCGCGTTTTTCGCTCACCGAGCGCACCCTTTGGCAACTGCTTTTTGATAAAGTTGATGACTGGTTTAATCCGAAAATGGCGAAATTGTGACATCTGCCTTTTTGGCTGAGATACTGACGGTTTTCAGTTCTTAAATTTATGAGTATTAAAATCAAACCGCGCGATATAACCGACTGTGGAGCGGCCTGTTTGGCTTCGGTAGCTGAATATTATCGCTTGAGGTTGCCCGTGGCACGTATTCGACAGATTGCGGGAACGGACAAGCGTGGCACAAATATGCTTGGAATGGTGCAAGCCGCCGAGCAAATCGGTTTTACGGCAAAAGGCGTAAAAGGTGGCATTGATGCGTTGCCGAATATTCCGTTGCCGGCTATTGCACACGTAGTTTTGAAAAACGGTTTGCAGCATTATGTGGTTATCTACTCCGTTAAAAAGCAGAAAATTACATATATGGATCCTGCGGACGGACAAATGCATACTGAAAAAATTGAAACCTTTAAAGAAAAATGGTCGGGCGCTCTGATGCTGCTCGTTCCGGGCGACGATTTTAGTGCTTCCGATTCTAAAATATCCTTATATAAGCGTTTTATGTATCTGCTCGCACCTCATCGAAGCGTGATTTTCGCTTCGCTTTTCGGTGCGGTCGTCTATACGGTTTTGGGTCTTTCCACTTCTATTTATATTCAAAAAATTACCGATCTCGTTCTTGTAAACAGAAATAAAAATCTACTTAACCTATTAAGCATAATAATGTTGATAATTTTGTTGGTACAAATTTTTATTTCGGTAAACAAAAGCACTTTGATGCTTCAAACAGGTCAAAAAATTGATGCGCGGCTGGTTTTAGGATATTACAAGCACCTTTTGCGTCTTCCGCAAAGGTTTTTCGACACGATGCGCGTGGGCGAAATCATTTCCCGCGTGAACGATGCTGTGAAAATCCGTATTTTTATCAATGATATTGTTATTTCACTGATTGTAGATATATTAATCGTTTTTTTTTCACTCTCACTGATGTTTATCTACAGTTGGAAACTTGCGCTGGTTTTGTTTATCTCTATTCCTTTGTATATTATTATTTATTTGATAACAAATAAGTTAAATAAAACACGTGAGCGCAAACTGATGGAACATTCCGCCGATCTTGAAAGCCAACTTGTGGAATCGATAAATTCCGTGCGCACTATCAAACAGTTTGGTATTGAGGATTTTGAAAACATCAAAACAGAAAACCGCTTTATCCGTTTGCTCGATTCTGTTTACAAATCGGCAATAAACTCACTTTTTTCGGGAAATTCTTCTGAATTTGTGACTCGCATTTTTACTATTATTGTGCTGTGGATTGGATCTAACTTCGTTATAGATAATGCAATAACAGCAGGAGAGCTGCTCTCGTTTTATGCCTTAATCGGTTATTTGACCAGTCCTGTTTCTGGTTTAATCGGAATGAATAAAACCATTCAGAATGCGCTGATAGCCGCTGACCGCTTGTTTGAAATTATGGATTTGCAGCACGAGGAAAACGAAAATAAAATTGAACTGACAAAAAAAAATCTAGGCGACATAGTATTTGAAAGCGTTTCTTTTTCTTACGGTACGCGCGTTGATGTCTTTGAAGATTTCAATCTCACCATCAAAAAAGGGCAACTTACGGCAATAATTGGCGAAAGCGGCAGTGGAAAAACCACGCTCGCTGCACTGCTGCAAAAACTTTATCCACTCAAATCGGGGCGGATTTTGATAGGTGAAAACAGTATCGAATATTTCGATAATCAGAGTATAAGGAAATTAATCGCCTCTGTTCCACAACAATTGAATCTCTTTGCGGGCAATGTCCTTGAAAATATTGCAATTGGTGAATTTAGTATCGATTTTCAGCGGGTTGTACAAATTTGTTCGATGCCGGGTATAATGCCTTTTATCGAAAAACTGCCTGCCGGTTTTAATACCTGGCTTGGAGAAAACGGAGCTTCGCTCTCGGGCGGAGAAAGACAGCGTTTAGCCATTGCCCGTGCATTGTACCGCGATCCGGAAATCCTTATATTAGATGAAGCAACTTCTTCCCTTGATTCCGAATCGGAACAATATGTTAAGGATGCGATTTTAAATTTGAAAAAACAAAACAAAACGATCATCATGATTGCCCATCGTTTAAGTACTACAGTTAATGCAGATAAAATTGTGATACTCGAAAACGGGAACCTGGTTGAAGAAGGAACGCATTTATCACTTTATCAACTAGGTACTAGATATTTTGAAATGTGGAATAAGCAATTACCACCTTTTTACAGCTAATTCAACCCTGATTCCAAATTTCAACATTCACAATTCAATTCCAAACCCGCAATCACTTTTTTTGATAACCTACTTCTATCATAGTGAAGTCCTGTATAGTCAGTTCCTACAATACGAAATTTACATACATTTCCAGAGTAGAAGTCATTTCGGCTTTCGTTAAGAGTTTAATTTCAACTCTTCGTTTTTTTCTCTGGTCATCTTCTGTTTTGTCGGAAATAACGAGATTCTGTATACCTTTCCCTATTTCAAAAATGTGGCGGTGGAAAGTACCCCTGAAAGCTCGGCGATGGGTTAACTGACGAATCAAAGAAGCGGATGGCAGCGTTCTTTCTCCAAGAATGCAGGCTTCACCGGTCTGCGGTGCAGTTATACCGTCGTCCCCAAATCGTTAAAGGTGCGTGCAAGCAACGGAGAAATGGTTTCACTTCATGGGTTATGGAACAGACGGCAGTCCACCAAGTTCAACGGCACCGCCTACATTGTGCAGCGTGC
>DIFH01000017.1 GCA_002427615.1 Paludibacter sp. UBA5753 | reverse complement strand
GTAGGGACGTGATAGATATATAAATTTCTAATCTGTCAAAGTAGAAGTAATTAGCCATTTTGTTGATTGTTATGTATTTAAACTCTTTGCCCCGAAGGGGCTAAATATGAATAACCCCCAGTAAGCGAAGCGCAACTGGGGGATAATGAAACAATCCCCCTCCTTTTGATTTTCAGTTCGACTTTGTCGAACTGAAAATCAAAAGGTTATAAAAATATAGGGTGCTGAGTAGCTACAATAAATCACGGTCATTGAACAAAAACATATATTAATATTAAAATCGTTACATTGAACAAAACATATATTAAAATCGTTATTTACAACAAATTAATTAAAGGAGGTTAACATGAATATCAAAAATTATTTTAAAGGTTTCAACATTCAATTACTTGTCGTCAGTTTGTTCATGATATCAATAGCTACTGCAAATGGATACGGTATGAACCAGAAAAAAGGACAGAATGCACAGACAGAAAAAAAGAACGAACAGAATATTGTTCGTAAACAGATTGATTATAAGGCAGGAAAGACAACATTAAAAGGGTATCTTTTTTACGATGAGAATAAAACGAAGAAAAGCCCCGGGATTATTGTTGTACACGAATGGTGGGGCAATAATGCTTACAGCCAAAAACGGGCTAAGATGTTGGCAGAATTAGGTTACACCGCATTTGCTGCCGACATGTACGGCAATGGTCTTATCGTTGATAATCCGGGTGATGCACAAAAAAATGCAGGTGTTATTTATGCTGATGCGGGTTTATTGAAAGAAAGAATGATGGCAGCTTATGATGTATTGGTAAACAGCGGTTTTGCAGATCCGGAACGTATTGCAGCAATAGGTTATTGCTTCGGTGGCACGGTGGTCTTAAACGCTGCCAGTTTAGGGGTCCCGCTCGATGCGGTAGCGAGTTTTCACGGCGGGCTTGCAGGTTTTAAAGCGAACCCGGCAATTAAAAACACGCATGTACTCGTCTGCAACGGAGCAGCCGATAAATTTGTATCCCAGGAAGATAAAGATAATTTTAAAAATCAGATGAATGCTGCCGGCGCTGCCTATCAATTTAAAGAATATGAAGGAGCCTTGCATGCTTTCACCAATCCCGAATCAACGGAAGCCGGCAAGAAATTTAACATGCCCATTGCTTATAATGCGGCAGCCGATGCAGCTTCGTGGAAGGATATGAAGGAATTTTTCTCAAAGTATTTTCCTGTTAATTAAAATAATAAGTCCACTCTTAAAAGAGACCTTTTGGGAGTGGAATCGTTATTTCTCCCGTCCTACAGGATATTCTTATTCAATGGATAAAACCTCGCGGACGTCTGACGGGATTTGCAATTACAGCAGCACCAACTTTAGTTTTTCTAATTACATATCCGGGAAGACATGGGACACCATTAAAAGGGTATCTTTTTTACGATGAGAATAAAACGAAGAAAAGCCCTGGAATCATTGTTGTGCACGAATGGTGGGGCAATAATGCTTACAGCCAAAAGCGAGCAAAGATGTTGGCAGAATTAGGTTACACAGCATTTGCTGCCGATACTATGAATATTTCTACTACTTATTTAACTAAACTACTCGGTCGTAAGCCAACTACAGTTCAAGAATATCTTTTGTCAAAATTTAAAAAATAAAAGATTATTAACACTGATTATAGTAAAATTGAACTTAAAAAAATCGAATACACCATAAAATATTTAATTAAATAAAAAATTATAAAAATCATGGAAAAAATGAATATTAAAGCAGCTGTATTAAACGCACCTCATGAAGAATTCAAAATTACAGATGTTCAATTGAACACAGAATTGCATCCTGAAGAAGTATTGGTAAAAGTTGTAGCGACAGGTTTATGTCATACGGATATTTCTGTCCGTGATTTGCAAATGCCTTTCCCTTCTCCTTCTATTCTGGGGCACGAAGGTGCGGGAATTGTAGAAAAAATAGGTAGTGCAGTTACAAAAGTTCAGGTAGGCGACCACGTTGTGCTCGCTCCAGCTAGCTGCGGAAAATGTACCTATTGCAAAGATGGTCACCCATCTTATTGTGAGCAGTTTTTTCCATTAAATTTTGGCAATGGTCGCCGTGCTGATGGTTCTTGTCCATTTCATGGTGAAGATGGAAAGGAACTGAACACTTTTTTCTTTGGTCAGTCTTCTTTCGCAACCTATTCCCTAATTGCAGAAAACAATGTAGTTAAAGTTAGCAAGGATATTGAGTTGGAAATTTTAGGACCATTGGGTTGCGGCATTCAAACAGGTGCCGGTGCTGTGTTAAATGTATTACAACCCAGTCCAGGACAAAGTATAGTGATATTTGGAATTGGTCCGGTAGGTTTGTCAGCTCTGATGGCGGCTAAAGCGTCGGGTTGTACAACGATTGTTGCGGTAGATGTTCACGACAATCGCCTTGAATTAGCCAAAGAGCTAGGAGCAACGCATACTATTAATAGCCGAAACGAAGTGGTTTCTGAGGTAATCACCAGAGATATTGCTCCGGGAGGTTTATATTATGCTTTCGATACTACAGGCCGTAGTGATGTAATAGAACAGGCAATATTATCGCTCCGCTATATGGGTCGTTGTGCTTTGGTAGGTGTATCTGAAAAAGAAAAAATGGAAGTTACCTACAACAACTTGATGATGGGCAAATCCATAGAGTTTGTGATTGAAGGAGATAGTGTTCCAGATATATTTATTCCAAGATTGATTAATATGTACCAACAAGGTCTTTTTCCATTCGATAAATTAATTAAATTTTATGATTTGGCAGAAATCAATCAGGCAGTTGAAGATTCAGAATCGGGAAAAACATTAAAGGCAATTTTACGTATGCCTCAATAACATTAAAGTATTTGGCTATCGAACGCCAATACGAAATTTAAAATTTAGTAAATAGATAAAATAGTAAAATTATGGAAACAGCAAAACAGGGCGTTGATTTCGTCCAAAAAATCCAAAATGTCTTTGATGCACAAAAAGTGCATCAGCACGTTATAGCACAGACTTCTGTTGAACAGCGGATTGAAAAACTAAAAAGGTTCCGCGAGACGGTAGTGAAGTACACGGAAGAGGTAGCTGAAGCACTTTATGCCGATTTTCAGAGACCGCCCATAGTTAGTTATGCAATAGAAGTGGGTACCATATTGAATCATATTGACTATACTGTTGCACATGCTGCAGAATGGTTGCAACGAGAGCCGATTGTGGCAGCCTATCAGCCGCCAACCGGTTTCACTACAGAAATTGTTTATGAGCCTAAAGGAGTCGTATTGATTGTGGGTCCTTGGAATGTACCTTTTTTCCTGACACTTTATCCCTTAATATCAGTAATAGCTGCTGGTGATACAGCTATCATCAAACCATCTGAGCTTACACCCAACCATAGTGCGTTGTTAAGCAAACTTATAGCAGATTGCTTTGATGAGAATGAGGTTACTGTAATTGAGGGGGGTGTTGCGGAAACTACCGAATTGCTTAAATTGCCTTTTGACCATATTTATTTTACGGGAAGTCCAAAAGTGGCAAAAATTGTCATGAAGGCCGCTGCGGAAAACCTTACTTCCGTTACTTTAGAACTTGGAGGCAAAGCACCTTCTATTATTCACGAATCGGCAGATTTAGACAAAGCTGTTTTCCGTATTATCAAGGCAAAGGCATTAAACGCTGGTCAGATATGCATGGATACCGACTATGTATTGATACCGAAGAGTATGGAGAAGGCTTTCATAGAAAAGGCCAACACATATCTTAAGAATGCCTACTATACCAAAGGAGATTTCAATTATGATGATTACGATCAGATTATCAATGTACCAAATTTCAACCGTTTGAAACGACTGTTTGATGACGCGGTTGCCAAAGGTGCCAAAGTTGAAGTAGGAGGTGTTTTCGATGAGCAACTTCGCCGGATACAGCCAACTTTATTGACCAACGTTTCTTTGGATTCGGCTATTATGAAAGAAGAAATTTTCGGACCACTTTTGCCTATTATTACATATAATTCCAAAGAAGAAATAGTAGATATTATCCGTGCTATTGAAAAACCGCTTGCTTTGTATGTGTTTAGTAATGACAATGAATTTACAGATTATATTATCAGCCATACAACTTCTGGAGGCGTAACGGTAAACGATACAATGACCCACGCCTTTGATCCTGCAATTCCGTTTGGTGGTGTGAACCAGAGCGGTATCGGAAAAGGTTATGGCAAGTTTGGCTTTTTGGAAATGACAAATGCACGTGCAGTGGTCTATCAATCACCGGATTTTCCGAATGATGAATTTTTCAAACCTCCTTATGAAGGCAAAGCAGAAATCATCTTAGGCTCATTGAAGTAGCTCCCAAGTTATACCGCTAAGGTTAGAGTTTAGGAGGCATTTCTTATATTCGCAATGAAATATAAATTAAAAACTAAAATATATAAAAATGAACAGACAGGAATCGAGTAGGTAGGGGGATTACTCCACGCCCTCTCACACCACCGTGCATGCTCTCGC
>DIFH01000006.1:65776-67846 GCA_002427615.1 Paludibacter sp. UBA5753 | reverse complement strand
TTAGCAAAATAATCTTTTACTTTATCGTTATGTACAATTTCTTCCTGAAAAACATACGCGCCGGTTTTAGGTGATTTCACCATTTTAATTACTTTTGCATATGAACGTCCTTCTCCGCTCTGGAGAGATGCAACCGATTTCTTTGCCATGATTCAGATATTATTTAATTTCTTTATGAACAGTTACTCTTTTCAGAATGGGGTTGTATTTTCTCAACTCCATACGTGCCGGTGTATTTTTTCTGTTTTTCATCGTGATGTAACGCGATGTCCCGGGCATACCGCTTTCTTTATGCTCTGTGCACTCCAGAATTACCTGGATTCTTGCTTCTTTCGATTTCTTAGCCATGATAAATTTTTTCCTTAATTATGCGTATAAAAACCCTTTATCGGCAGCTTTTTTAATCGCTGCATCTAATCCAATCTTGTTGATGGTACGTAAACCGGCAGCCGAAACATTCAGGCTGATCCAAGTATCCTGTTCTACCCAATAGAACTTTTTGGTAAACAAGTTCACATCAAAAGTTCTTTTGGTGCGACGTTTCGAGTGCGAAACATTGTTTCCTACCATTGCTTTTTTTCCGGTGATCTGACAAATTTTTGACATTTCAATATCTTTTTATTAATTACATTTTTTCTCAAAAACAGTGCGCAAAATTACACTATTTTTTCTGAACAAGCAAGTATTTTATTGAATAATTTCAACAATAATATTCATAAGCCTGAAATACCTATCTATATTACTTATTTTATGATATTTAAAACTAACTGATTTCATTCAACATGAGTAATGCCGTTTGAGTTATGCGCTCGATATTTTGCAACCGAACGGTTCCGTAATGAAATTCACGACTTATTGTTTCTTTTTCAGAGCTAATCGCAATCCAAACAGTTCCCACCGGTTTTTCGGCAGTTCCTCCGTCAGGGCCGGCAATTCCGGAAGTAGCTATTGCAACATCCGTTTTCAATAATTTACGCACGTTTACAGCCATTTGTTCAACCACTTCTTTACTCACTGCGCCATATTGCTCTATATCATGGGCCAACACATTAAGCACATTTACTTTCACTTCGTTGGAATAAGCCACTATTGAACCTTTGAAATACTGCGAACTTCCGGGAACCGATGTGATTTTATGTGCAATAAATCCTCCCGTACAACTTTCGGCTGTCGCCAATGTTTTTCCTTTGGCTGCCAACACATCTCCTATTAATTTTTCGAGCGGAATATCCTCGTAGGCTACAATTGCATTGCCGAGAATTTCTGAAAGCCTATCAATCTGTTGATTGATGGCAAATTCAAGCGACAACACATCGTCTGAACTTCCGCTTAAACGAAGCTTTACAATGCCATAATTGGGCAAATAAGCCAAATGAATATTCTCGGGCAACGCATTTTCCCAGTCGGCAATTTTCAACGCCAAGGCCGATTCAGGATAGCCCTGAACAATCATCGTTTTATGAATGATGGAAGGCGTTTTGAAATGTTTTTGCAAACGGGGAATCACTTCGGTACTCATCACATGTTTCATCTCATTCGGAACGCCAGGCATCGAAACAATTACTTTGCCGTCCTTCTCGAACCAGGTAACCGGAGCTGTTCCCACCAAATTCTGAATCACCGTACAGTTTTCAGGCACCAACGCTTGAAGTTTTGTGAGTTCATTTATAGCCTGCGAACGATTTATCAGGATGCTTTCTATATTCCGGTAAACATCTTCATTGAAAACCAATTTTGTGTCAAAATATTTACAAAGCGTTTGCTTGGTGATATCATCTTTAGTCGGACCGATTCCACCCGTAAAAAGGACAACATCGGCACGCTGTAAAGCCAGGTTCAGCGATTCGATAATATGATTCTCGTCATCGTGAACCGATGTTATCTGCGCCAGTTCGAAACCTGTTTTATTCAATTCGACAGCCATCCAGGCAGAATTAGTATCCACAATCTGACCAATCAGGATTTCGTCGCCAATAGTTATAATTTCTATTTTTACCATATAATTAGTTTGTTTATTAAGTCGTAACTACTCAGCACCCTATATTTTTATAACCTTTTGATTTTCAGTTC
>DIFH01000006.1:65568-65709 GCA_002427615.1 Paludibacter sp. UBA5753 | reverse complement strand
TAACAATCAACTAAATGGCTAATTATTTTCAAAATATTTAGGGTGCTGAGTAGTTACATAAAGTCCTATATTTTTTGCTCGATGATTAAAAAACCGATTTTTTTTGAACAGTTTTCATTTTTTTGAAATTCACTTTTTGTC
>DIFH01000006.1:62688-65541 GCA_002427615.1 Paludibacter sp. UBA5753 | reverse complement strand
TCCAACAATATATCGAAAAGAGCTAATTCGGGATGTAAACCCCAAGTATCTATAAATCAGCAAAAACGCGAACCATTTTCAGAGATTCGCGTTTTTTGTTTTCAGTTATGTATGATTAAGCCAATTTAGCATCCAGATTGCGTTTGATGGCAGCCAGAAAATCCTGTGTGTTCAGATAATCTCCCCGTTTCACATTATCACCATGAACGAGCATAGCCAAATCTTTGGTCATTTCACCAGTCTCAACAGTTTCGACACAAACTTGTTCAAGTTTATGGCAGAAGTTGATCAAAGCGTCATTTCCGTCTAATTTACCACGATGCTCCAAACCACGAGTCCATGCAAAAATAGATGCGATCGGGTTGGTCGAAGTTTCTTTACCTTGCTGGTGTTGACGGTAGTGACGCGTTACGGTTCCATGAGCAGCTTCCGCTTCCACAGTTTTGCCATCAGGCGTTACAAGGACTGATGACATCAGTCCGAGCGAACCAAATCCCTGAGCAACCGTATCGGACTGTACATCGCCGTCATAGTTTTTACAAGCCCACACAAAGCCGCCATTCCATTTCAGGCACGAAGCCACCATGTCGTCAATCAGTCGGTGTTCGTAAACTATGCCGACTTCTTCAAATTTGGCTTTGAATTCTTTTTCGTATACTTCCTGGAAAATATCTTTGAAACGTCCGTCATAAGCTTTCAAAATGGTGTTTTTGGTTGAAAGGTACAAAGGCCACTTCTTTTCCAGCGCTACCTGAAACGACGACTGTGCAAAGCCGTAAATCGATTCGTCGGTATTGTACATGCTTAAAGCAACTCCGTCGCCTTTGAAGTCGAACACTTCCCATTCCTGTGTTTCGCCGGCTTCGTTGGTAAAAGTCATTTTGAGCTTACCTTTGCCTTTAATCACCACGTCGGTTGCTTTGTACTGATCGCCAAAAGCATGACGTCCAATCACAATCGGTTGAGTCCAGCCCGGCACCAAGCGGGGAACGTTCGAACAAATAATCGGTTCGCGAAAAACGGTTCCGCCAATGATGTTACGAAGTGTCCCGTTAGGCGATTTCCACATTTTTTTTAGTCCGAATTCTTTTACACGGGCTTCGTCAGGCGTAATGGTGGCACATTTGATGCCTACATTGTATTTATTGATGGCATTGGCTGCTTCAACAGTTACTTCATCGTTGGTTAAATCTCGGTTCTCAATCCCTAAATCGTAATATTTAATATCCAGATCGAGGTAAGGAAGAATAAGTTGTTCTTTGATAAACGACCAGATAATGCGGGTCATTTCGTCGCCATCGAGTTCTACAACGGGATTTTGTACTTTTATTTTATTCATAATAAAATTAAAAGCCCCCTAAATCCTCCGGACAGGGACTTCAGGAGCTGTTATAAATTAATAAACCGGTTTATAATAAAGAATTTCAAGTCCCCTTGGGGAAAATTGAAGGGTTTGTGTCATCTTTTATCTAATGGAATAAACGCTTTTCTTTCACCTACATTTTTGTAAGCGGGACGAATAATACGCTTGCTTGCAAAGTTAAGTTCTTCGATCCGGTGAGCGCTCCAACCCGTAATACGCGACATAGCAAACAAAGGAGTATAAACTTCGGCCGGAAGTCCCATGGCATCATACACAAAACCTGAATAGAAATCAACATTGGTACAAACCTGCTTGTTGATTCCTGCACCTTTGAATGTCATAAAAGCATTTACGGCACGCTCTTCGATCAATTCGAGGAACGCAAATTCTTTTTGCAAACCTTTTTCTTCGGCTAATTTACGCGCCATTTCCTTAAGCAACAAAGCGCGTGGATCGGAAATGGTATAAACAGCATGTCCGATACCGTAAATGATGCCGCTTTTGTTGTATGCTTCTTTGTTCAACATTTTTTTCAGATAGTTGTCAATTTCTTTTACATCATCCCATTTTTTGATGGCAGTTTTCAGGTGTTCAAACATTTCAACCACTTTGATGTTGGCGCCCCCATGCAAAGGACCTTTCAGCGAACCGATGCCGGCTGCAATGGCAGAATAAGTATCTGTAAGTGTGGAACTTGTTACACGCACCGAAAAGGTTGAATTGTTACCGCCACCGTGTTCGGCATGAAGAATCAGGCAAAGGTCAAGCAGTTTTACATCAAGTTCGGTATACTTACCCGGGCCTTTTATCATAAACAGGAAATTTTCGGCAATCGAAGCGCTTTCTTTCGGATGTCGGATGTGCAGCGAACGTCCTTGTTGACTGTGTCGCAGGATGTTATAGGCATAAGCAATGATGGTGGGAAATTTCGAAATCAGGTCGATGGATTGGCGAATCAGGTTATCGCGTGAAATATCATCGGCGTTCGGATCGAAAGTATACATTTCCAATACACTGCGTGCCAATATATTCATGATATCGCGTCCTTCGAGGTCGAGGATATTCATTTTAGCTTTTTGCTCCAACACCATCGATTCGTTCAACAGTTGCGAAAATGCATCTAATTCTTCTGCATCGGGAAGATAACCCGACAATAACAGAAAAGCGGTTTCTTCAAAACCCAAACGGTTTTCAGTTTCAAGCCCATGAACCAAATCCTCCACATCAATTCCTCTGTAAAACAATTTACCCGGGATGGCTTTCAATCCACCTTCAGGTAAACGTTCATAACCCACCACATCACCCACTTTTGTCAACCCAACTAACACACCGGAATGATCCTCGTTGCGTAATCCTCGTTTTACATTATACTGAGTGAATAATTCTTTGTCGATACGACTTGTTGATTTAATTGTTTCCGATAGTTTATAAATCAGAAAATCTTTTTGTTTTTCCATTGTGTATGTTGTTTTTTTGTTTTTCGTTGTTTT
>DIFH01000006.1:57832-62667 GCA_002427615.1 Paludibacter sp. UBA5753 | reverse complement strand
AAATTAAGTTATTCTCACTAAACAAGCCCATTCAGTGCACTTCCCGCTCTAAACCATTCAATTTGTGTATCATTATAAGTGTGAACAACTTCAAATTGTTCACTCGTTCCATCAGAATGTTTCAGTTTAACCACAAGGTTTTTTCCGGGGGCGAATGTCGTTAGTCCCAAAATACTTATTTTGTCGTCTTCCCGCACTTTATCGTAATCGTTTTTATCGGCAAAAGTGAGGGCGAGCATACCTTGTTTTTTCAGATTGGTTTCATGGATACGGGCAAAGGATTTTACCAAAATGGCTTTCACGTTGAGAAAACGCGGCTCCATGGCCGCATGTTCGCGACTCGAACCTTCGCCATAATTTTCCTCGGCAACTACAATCGAACCGATTCCATGTGCTTTATATTTGCGCGCCAAAGCAGGTACGGCTAAATATTCGCCTGTTTCAGGATCGAGTACGGCATTTGTTTTTTCGTTGAAAGCATTCACAGCGCCTATCAGCATATTGTCCGAGATATTATCGAGATGTCCGCGAAAACGTAACCAGGGACCTGCCATTGAAATATGATCGGTGGTACATTTTCCTTTGACTTTGATTAATAAAGGCTGTTCTATCAAATCCTTACCATCCCAAGGTGAAAATGGAGCCAGTTTTTGCAAGCGTTTCGATTCGGGATTGATTTGCACTTCAATCCGACTCCCCTCTTCAACCGGCGCAATGTATCCGGCATCTTTCACATCGAAACCCAACAAAGGCAATTCGTAACCGCTTGGTTCCTGGAGTTTCACCTGTTCTCCTTTATCATTGATCAAAGTATCTTTTAAAGGATTAAAACACAAATCGCCGGCAATGGTCAATGCCGCCACAATTTCGGGCGAGCTGATAAAAGTATGTGTATTCGGATTCCCGTCGTTGCGTTTGGCAAAGTTACGGTTGAATGAAGTAATAATAGAATTAGGACGATCAGCCACATCCATTTCACGTTTCCACTGGCCGATGCACGGACCGCAGGCGTTTGCCATCACCACGGCGCCCACCGATTCGAATTCGGACAACACACCATCGCGTTCGGCCGTATAGCGCACCTGCTCCGAGCCGGGGTTGATTATAAATTGTGCCTGTACTTTCAGTCCATCTGCTTTGGCTTTTTTCACAATAGAAGCAGCACGCGTCATGTCTTCGTACGAAGAATTGGTACACGAACCGATCAATCCCACTTCCATTTTTTGCGGATAGTTTTTTTCTTTTACCGCCTGTTTAAATTCCGACAAAGGATAAGCTGCGTCGGGCGTGAAAGGTCCGTTGATATATGGTTCGAGCTCACTCAGATTGATTTCTATAATTCTGTCGTAATATTTTTCAGGATTTGCCTCCACTTCGGCATCCGCCTGGAGATGTTCAATATTTTGTAAAGCAAGCCCAGCAATCGAAGCGCGACCTGTGGCTTCGAGATAAGCTGCCGATTTTTCGTCGAAGGGGAAAATAGATGTAGTGGCGCCTACCTCGGCGCCCATATTACAGATGGTTCCTTTTCCGGTAGCCGACAAGGATTTTGCACCTTCGCCGAAATATTCAATCACGGCATTGGTTCCGCCTTTTACAGTCAGAATTCCGGCTAATTTTAAAATCACATCTTTAGGGGAAGCCCAACCCGACAATTTACCGGTAAGTTTCACTCCAATGATTTTGGGCATTTTCAATTCCCAGGGAAGGCCGGCCATCACGTCAACAGCATCGGCTCCTCCTACTCCAATGGCAATCATGCCCAGTCCACCGGCATTGGGCGTATGCGAGTCGGTGCCTACCATCATTCCGCCGGGAAAAGCATAATTTTCGAGCACTACCTGATGAATAATCCCTGCACCCGGTTTCCAGAATCCGATACCGAATTTATTGGAAACGGCGCTCAAAAAATCATACACTTCGCGGTTTGAATCTTCGGCAGTTTGCAAATCCACTTTTGCCGAAACGTGTGCCTGGATAAGGTGGTCGCAATGTACGGTTGAAGGAACAGCCACCGTCTTCCGACCCGAATTCATCAATTGCAACAAAGCCATCTGGGCGGTTGCATCCTGCATAGCCACACGGTCAGGCGAAAAGTTGACATAATCCACCGCACGTTCGTAACTTTTCAGGGTCTCGTCCTTCGACAAATGTGCATAAAGAATTTTTTCGGTCAACGTAAGCGGACGTTGCAATTTGTTTTTTATCTCTTCAATTTTTCGAGGCAATGCAGCATAAACCTGCTCAATCATTTCTTTGTCGAAAACCATAAGTTCTGCAATTTTATTCAATTTGTAATAAATTTACCCGCAAATATAATAAAAAATCAATATCTCATCTTTTTTATTATAGATTTACTCTACTCTTAACAATAAGAATTGCAAAATGTTTAATGAATAAAATAAAAAATCCATTCGTGTCGTAAGATGGATTTTCCCCTGATAATTTGATTTATTAAGCGTTTTATTATGCAAGAAGCAGGATAAAAGAAATAGAAAGTCTCAATTAACACTAAAACAAGGGTGTCCAAAAAAAGCAAGCGGACACCTTGTAAATTAACTAATCATCCTGAATTTAATTATTCAGATACATAATTCCCGTCGGCTCTAAAGCATTGCATTTCATAAACTTCAACAGTAATTGTTCCCGACGAACCAAAAATAAACAATAAATCGTTCATTTACCAATAACATTTTTTCTGTGTTGCAAGCCCCATTCGATCATTGGTTCGAGCACCTGATTTAACGATTCGCCCGATATTGTCAACTCATACTCCACTATGACAGGAATTGAATCGTAAACTGTCCGTTTCACAATCCCATTGGCTTCTAAATCTTTCAATTCCTTCGAAAGCATGCGAGGCGAAATTTTGGGTATTCCCCGCTCCAACTCTCGAAACCGTTTTTTACCATATAATAATGACCCGATTATAGGCAGTTTCCATTTCCCGCTTATAACGTTCATTGTATCATTAATTGCCATCACAAATTGAGTCGGACAACTTTTTAAATTTTCTAATTCTGAACTTATATCCATAATTTTTGTTTATAAAAGTATATCAAAAAAATATACTATACTTTAGTATACTGGTTACTAAAATATAGGCAAATATAGGTATTTTTGCGGAATTATAATTTGTTTCACTAAAAAAACAAGAAAAAAGATGATTTTAATAACAGGAGCAACAGGACATTTTGGAAGAGCAACCATTGATTTTCTTCTGAAAAAAAACATTCCGCCAAACAACATTGTTGGAATGGTTAGACATATTGAGAAAGCCGGTGATTTAAAAACTAAAGGGATTAGTTTAAGAGTTGGGGATTACGATGATTACTCCGGACTTTTATCTGCATTTAAAGGAATCGATCGACTATTATTGATTTCGGGCAGTGATATAATGAATCGCAGCAAACAACAGGAAAATGCCGTTAAAGCTGCAAAGGAAGCCGGTGTAAAACACATTATCTACACAAGTTTTGTACGTAAAAACGAAACGGAAACATCGCCCCTTGCCATGTTGGGAAAAGCGCATATCGAGACAGAAAAGAACATTAAAGCAAGTGGATTGACTTATACTATTCTGCTGGATAATTTATATGCAGATATTCTTCCCATGTTTATGGGTGAAAAAGTATTGGAAACAGGAATCTTTCTTCCTGCAGGAGATGGTAAAGCATCGTTTGCCACCCGTTTGGATATGGCAGAAGCGGCAGCAAACATTTTAACCAGTGAAGGACACGAAAACAAAGAATATATTTTGTCCAACGACACCAATTATTCTTTCAATGATGTGGCAACTTTATTAAGTGAAATTTCAGGGAAACAAGTGCCATACATTTCGCCTTCAACGGAAGTATTTACTGAAACATTGTCGAAAGCAGGCGTTCCAATGGAAGCGATTGCCATGACTGTAGGTTTTTGCGAAGCCATAAATCAAGGAGAGTTTTTCACCACAAAATCCGATCTGGGGTATCTGCTTGGCCGGAAACCAACCTCAATCAAAGAATACTTAAAATCGGTTTACTTAAATAAATAAAATTGTAACAAAAATGAAAAAAGATAATATATTTTTTTGGATAACAACAGGAATAGTTTCTGTTATGATGCTTTTTAGTGCATTCAACTATCTGACCAATGAAGCAATGAAAGAAGCTTTTGTACATCTTGGGTTTCCATCCTATTTCAGGATTGAACTTGCCATAGCCAAAATATTGGGTGCAATTGTGCTGATTTTACCATCGATTCCTAAACAGTTGAAAGAGTTTGCCTATTTCGGATTTGCCATCACCCTTGTTTCGGCTTTCATTGCCCACTTATCAAGTGGCGACCCGTTTTCAGTTGCCTTTATGCCATTGGTTTTCCTGGTAATACTTGTTGTTTCGTATATCTATTTCCACAAAACAAGGAAGCCGCAAAATAGTTAAATTATTTAAAATATTTCGCTATCTCAGTTTGTTTACACCCCATGTCACTAACAAATCATTAAAAAAGAAAAAAATTATGAATACAATAAAACACAAAATGTCGGTAGAAATATGGAGCGATGTAATGTGCCCATTTTGCTACATTGGCAAAAGGAAATTTGAAGCTGCCTTAGAAGAGTTTCAAGACAAAGAAAATGTTGAAATCGTATGGAAGAGTTTTCAACTTTCACCGGAATTAAAAACGCAACCCGGAAAAAACATTCACAGTTATTTATCCGAACACAAAGGCATACCTGTGGAAGAGGCAAAACAAATGAACGATCGCTTAACTCAAATGGCGAAACAAGTTGGCCTGGTTTATAATTTTGATAAATCCGTAGTTGCCAATACGTTCAATGCTCATCGTTTTTC
>DIFH01000006.1:39815-57798 GCA_002427615.1 Paludibacter sp. UBA5753 | reverse complement strand
TTCACCGATGGAAAAAACATTGATGACTATGAAACGCTTATTCAATTAGGTTCAGAAATCGGATTGGATAGAGAACAGCTAAAAAATGCCCTGGATAGCAATAAGTATGCCGATGAAGTCCGCAACGACATTTACGAAGCGCAACAAACTGGTGTTCGTGGCGTTCCGTTTTTTCTGTTCAACAATAAATTTGCGGTATCAGGCGCACAAGACAGTCAGGTGTTTTTAGAAACATTAAAAAAGTCGTTTTCCGATTGGAAGAAAGAAAATCCAGAAGAAAAATTGGAAGTTGTAGAAGGACAAACTTGTACTCCGGGAGAAGATTGCAAATAGAATACAATCAGAATGATTTTCTATTCCAGGCTGAAAGACATTTATTCGGTTTCCAGCATTGGGAGAAATCTACAAATAGTTGTATAAGGAGTAATTTGAAAATAAAATGAAGGTAGCATTAATAGGAGCATCAGGATTTGTTGGCACAGCAATTCTGAATGAATTGGTACAACGGGATCATCAAGTAACGGCAATAGTACGTCATCCGGAAAAAGTAAAACAGGCAAAAGAAATAACAGTTATTAAAGCTAATGTTTTAAATGAAGATGAAGTGGCCGAAGCCGTCAAAGGTCATGATGTTGTAATAAGCGCTTACAACTCAGGTTGGACGAACCCAAACCTGTATAACGAATTTATGGAAGGCTCGAAAGCCATACAGGCAGGGGTAAAAAAATCGGGTGTTAAACGCCTCCTTGTTATCGGCGGAGCAGGAAGTTTATATATGGCTGAAGGCGTTCAAATAATTGACACGCCGCAATTTCCGGAAGAAATAAAACCGGCAGCTTCGGCAGCGCGCGATTATCTGAATATCTTGAGAGATGAGAAAGAATTGGACTGGACATTTTTTAGTCCGGCAATCGAAATGCACCAAGGTACGTCAGGCGAAAGAAAAGGCACATACAGAACCGGTTTGGAAAATCCTGTATTTGACAAATACAATAAAAGCGTTCTTTCCGTAGAAGATCTTGCTGTGGCTATTGTAGATGAAGCCGAAAATCCAAAGCATATCCGCCAGCGTTTTACAGCGGCTTATTAAAGATGCAAAACGAGTTAAAAAGCGCCCATCAACACATTAATAGTAAATTAAAAACAGAAATAAAATAAAAACAATTAAAAACAACTAAAATAAAACGTTATGATTAAAATTGCTATTATTATTGGAAGTACGAGACCCGGAAGGAACGCAGAAGCCGTTGCCCAATGGGTTAATGAAATCGCTCAGAAACGAAGCGATGCTGAATTTGAAATTGTTGACATTAAAGACTATGATTTGCCCTTATTGGACGAACCTGTGCCTTCAACAATGCAACAATATATGAACACACATACAAAAGTGTGGTCCGAAAAAATCAACTCTTTTGATGCTTTTATCTTTGTAACTCCCGAATATAACCATGCGCCTTCGGGAGCTCTCAAAAATGCAATTGATTATCTTTACGCCGAATGGAACAACAAAGCAGCCGGTTTTGTTAGCTACGGTTCGGCAGGCGGTGTGCGTGCAGTGGAACAATTACGCCTCATTATGGGAGAACTTCAGGTAGCCGATGTTCGTGCTCAAGTTGCCCTTTCGTTATTTAACGATTTTGAGAATTTCAGCGTATTCAAACCCTCGCCAAATCATGAGGCAAGCTTAAATACCGTGATAGACCAGGTAATAGCATGGGGTACAGCTTTAAAATCCTTGAGGAAATAAAAGCAACAGGAAAAATTTCCGACACTATTTACCCTGATTTATTAATCAGTGAAGAATGAAAAAAAACGGACTCATCATTCCATATTAACAGTTAAACCTTCCCGAAAATAAACAGGGAAGGTTTTCTTTTTATTTTCCTGATTTTTTTGTACTTTTGTCCATTAAAAATTAAATTATTATGGAACAAAGTATGAAAAAGACCGCTATGACAAACGGACTTATCATTGGAGGAATGCTATCCCTGAAGTTTTTACTAAGTACAATCAACAGTGGAATCATTTCAATTGTTACTTTTTCGATTTCTATCATCATCATTTTTGCCTTATATCGTCTCGCAACGAGATACAGAGATAATGAATGCGTAGGAATCATCAATTACAGCCGCGCGTTCAGTTTCATTTTCCAGGTATATTTCTACGGTTCCATTATATCCTCTCTCGTTATGTTAATTTACGTAGGCTATATCAACAAAGAATACTTAGATGCAATGATTAATGAGGTTTTAAAAGTGTACGACAGCATTAATTTTCCTATCGACGACAATGTTTCCAGTTTAATGGAAACCATCTATAAACCGGCGCCCTTTGCGCTGCTCAACTTATTTTCAAGCGCTATCGTAGCTGCATTTTGGGGATTGATTTTGGCTGCCTTTGTTAAAAAAGATAAAAGTATCTTTGAATAAGAAACGTCTATATAAAACACATATTGATCATTGATAATCTGATAATTATTAAAAATGGATATTTCAGTAATTGTTCCGCTATACAACGAAGACGAATCGCTTGAGAAACTCTACGAATGGATTCAGCGTGTAATGACCTCCAATCAATTTACTTATGAAGTAATTTTTGTAAACGATGGCAGCACCGACCGGTCATGGGAAGTGATTGAATCGTTGCAGCAAAAATCGGCAAACGTGCGCGGTATCAAATTCCGCAACAATTATGGCAAATCTCCTGCGCTCTTCTGTGGTTTCCGTGCGGCTAAAGGCGACGTGGTTATCACTATGGATGCCGATTTGCAGGACAGTCCGGATGAAATACCGGAACTTTTCCGCATGATTAAAGAAGAAAACTTTGATTTGGTTTCGGGCTGGAAGAAAAAACGTTACGACTCGAAACTAACCAAAAACATTCCTTCAAAAATTTATAACGCCACAGCCCGTAAGGTAACGGGACTGAAACTTCACGACATGAATTGCGGATTGAAAGCTTATCGCATCGATGTAGTAAAAAACATTGAAGTGTACGGTGAAATGCATCGTTACATTCCATATCTGGCAAAAAATGCAGGGTTTAAACGTATCGGCGAAAAAGTAGTGGAACATCGTAAACGTGAGTTTGGCAAAACAAAATTCGGTCTGAACCGTTTTGTAAATGGTTATCTGGATTTGATCAGCCTTTGGTTTTTGTCGAGATTCGGCAAAAAACCCATGCACTTTTTTGGAATGGTAGGCAGTTTGATGTTTGGATTTGGCTTTTTGGCAGTTGTGGCAGTAGGAGCAAATAAGCTGATTGCTTTGTTATCGCATGTTCCTGAACGTTTAGTAACCGATAATCCTTATTTTTATTTGGCTTTACTGTCCATGATTTTGGGAACTCAACTGTTTATGACCGGTTTTCTCGGAGAACTTGTAACCCGAAATTCGTCAGAACGCAATAATTATCTGATTGAGAAGGAAATCTAAGGAAAAGTTGATTGATTTGAAAAGATCAGAATTTCTGATTCATTTAATTCGTAATAATTCATGTAATTCGTATTTTAATGAAGCAACTGCTGTTAGTCGGACTGGGTGGGTTTATCGGAAGTGTAGCGAGATTTTTGGTCTCAAAGCTAAATCTTTCGTGGCATTTTCTGTCAATTCCCATGGGCACCCTGACGGTGAATGTGGTTGGCAGTTTTATTATCGGGTTTATTGTTGGAATATCTGCAAAAAGTGAAATAATTTCCAGCGATTTACGTCTGTTTTTAATGGTGGGTTTTTGTGGTGGATTTACAACTTTTTCGTCGTTTACCAACGAAAATCTGATGTTGATGCAAAACGGACAGTTGCTAACCGTTTTGTTGTATACGGCCGGCAGTATATTGTTGGGCTTTCTGGCTGTTTATCTTGGGTATATACTTACTAATTTGATGTAGTAATCTGATAATTTCAAATATCATGGAAAACAGTGTTTTGAAAATTTACATCAGTAGTACCGACAAAATCGGTACCGGTTTGCTTTACGAACTTATTGTTCAAAAGGCGAAAGAAAACGGCATTTCGGGCGCAACGGTGTATCGTGGAATTATGGGCTATGGTCCGAGCAGCAAGCACATCAACTCATCGAAATTCTGGGAATTGACCGAAAAATTGCCGATTATCATTGAATTGATTGATAAAACGGAGGCAATCAATAACTTTTATAATCTGATTGAAAAAGATTTTGTCAACTTGCCCAAGGGTTGCCTGATAACAATTCAACCTATCGACATTAAACTATATAAAGCAGGGAAACCATTAGCTTTGTGACAAATGATTACAAAAACAAACTGAAATGATAGAAATTCTGAAAATTGGGTTGCCTGCATTACTTGTTTTTCTCACAGCCTATTTACTGATTGACAAACTATTACGCAACGACGAAAACAGAAGGAATTTTGAAATATCAAAAAAAAATGTTTCAATCATTACTCCTATTCGTTTACGCGCTTATGAGCGACTGATGTTGGTGTTGGAACGAACATCGCCTAATTCTATTGTAATTAACACCATTAAATCTGGAATGACTTGCATCGAACTTCAGACTCAATTACTAAACAACATTCGTCAGGAATTTGCACATAACGCCTCACAACAAATATATGTAAGCGATGAACTATGGGCGGCTATTCGGGCGACACAGGAAAGCCTGATACAATTGATAAACGGTTGTGCGTCAAAAATGCAACCCGAAAGCAATGCTGTATCGTTAGCCGAACTGATAATACAGGTATTTGCTTCCAGCGAACAAACTCCAACAGAAACGACAACAGAATTATTAAAAAAAGAAGTGCGAAGTTTGATGTAAAATACCGGTTCTCACTTGATTATCTACTTATGAGATTAACAAACAAAATTTATATTTTTCTGACAGCCATGATTTTTGCCGCCTGTTCTTCATCCGACGAATGCCGTGAAGAGACAGACGTGTATATGCAAGCGGGATTTTACACAAAAACTCTTAGTCCGACCACCAATAAATATTCAACTACTTCGCTGAGTATAGATAGTTTGTGGGTCAACGGACTTGGAATCGATTCCTTTCTTTACAGAGACAAAAAAAGTATCAAAGCAATTCAGGTTTCTTTAAAAAAAACAGAAATGCAGTCCGATTTCATTGTCCGTTTTAACGACATAACAGACACAATATCTGTATTTTATCAAAACAACGACAGGTATTATTTATCCCTGGAATGTGGCTGTATTGTTGTACACAAGATCGATGAAGTAGTTTCGACCAATCATTTCATCGACTCCATCTCAATTATTAATCGCGATATAAACACGGCAAATGCAGAAAACATACAAATTTATCATTTTTAGTTTATTGCTGGCATTCGGTGTTTTATCTGTCAACGCACAAGTAAAAAAAATCAGCGCCGACACTGTTTCAAAACCTTGGTTCAGAGGATTAAGAATCGATTTGGACCTTTCTCCGGCAGTAACCACATTGCTCTCGAACAGCGAAACTTATTCATATCAAGCCGCTGTTCAGGCAGATATAATGCATAGATACTTTCCCATTGTAGAACTCGGGTATGCCGGCGCCGACAGAATAGCATCCAACAATATTGGTTTTAAAACCAATGGCATGTTTAGTAAAATCGGGGTTGATTTCAGTTTGATGAAACAAAAAAAAGATGCCAAACCTACCAATAATTTATTTTTGGCCGGAGTACGGTTAGGTTTTTCAAATTTCAAATACGATTTGACAAATATCGTTATCACCGATAATTATTGGAACGAAACCAAGACCCTGAATTATTTAAACGAACCGGCTACGATAGTCTGGTTCGAAATTGTTGCAGGAATACGAGTTGAGATCATTAAAAACATATATATGGGTTGGACTGTCCGGAATAAAAGCAATTTGGGCGAAAAAGTGATGGGCGAAATGACACCCTGGTATATTCCCGGATTTGGAAAAAACGCAAGTTCGGCATGGGGAGTAAATTATGCAATCGGATATATGTTTTAAATCTACCGGAAAATTGAATAGCTATTCAATTTTTTGTAACTATTTAGCGCCCTAATAAATTTGATAATAATCAGAGGTATGCAGTACCCCCAGTAAGCGAAGCGCAACTGGAGGATAATGAAACAATCCCCTCCTTTTGATTTTCAGGTCGAGAATGTTGAACTGAAAATCAAAAGGTTATAAAAGTAAAGGATGCTGAATAGTTACAATTTTTTACAAAAAAACAATAACAACCAAATAATAAATTTATGAATTCAACACAAATTTTGAACCGTGCAGCCGATAATATTCGTATCTTGGCTGCCGCAGCAGTAGAAAAAGCAAAATCCGGTCACCCGGGTGGAGCCATGGGTGGAGCTGACTTTATAAACGTGCTTTATTCCGAATTTCTCGAATATGATCCTCAAAACCCCAGATGGGAAGGTCGCGACCGTATGTTTCTCGACCCGGGGCACATGTCTCCCATGCTTTACGGAGTGTTGGCCTGTACCGGAAAGTTCAGCCTCGAAGAACTGGCTCAGTTCCGTCAATGGGGAAGTCCTACTCCGGGACATCCCGAAGTGAATATAATGCGCGGCATCGAAAATACTTCGGGACCACTTGGTCAGGGACATACCTATGCCGTGGGCGCTGCCATTGCCGCCAAATTTTTGAAAGCCCGTTTCGGCGAAGTAATGAATCAAACCATTTATACTTATATTTCGGATGGCGGCGTCCAGGAAGAAATTTCGCAAGGCGCCGGCCGTTTGGCAGGTCATCTCGGGTTGAATAACCTCATTATGTTTTATGATTCAAACGACATTCAGCTTTCAACTGAAACCAAATTAGTTACAAGCGAGAATACGGCTCAGAAATATCTTGCCTGGGGATGGAAAGTAATTGAAATCAATGGGAACGACCCCGAACAAATACGCAAAGCATTAACCGAAGCAAAAGCTGAAACAGAAAGACCGACTTTGATTATCGGTAAAACTATCATGGGTAAAGGCGCCCGCAAAGCCGATGGTTCGAGCTTCGAAAATCAATGTGCCGCACACGGTATGCCATTGAGCGAATGTGGCGCTTCGTTCGACGAAAGTATTAAACTCTTGGGTGGCGATCCTTTAAATCCTTTTGTAATTTTCGAGGAAACAAAAGCATTGTATGCCAAACGCGCTGAAGAACTGAAAGAAATTGTTGCTAAAAAACAGGCCGCAAAAGAAGCCTGGGCAAAAGCAAATCCTGAATTGGCAGCAAAAATGGAATTCTTTTTCTCTGGTAAAACTAACATAAACTGGGATGCGATCGTGCAGAAACCGGGTCAGGCAACCCGTGCCGCTTCGGCTACCGTTTTAGCCGAATTGGCAAAACAGGTTGAAAATATGGTAGTCGCCAGCGCTGATTTATCAAACTCCGACAAAACGGATGGATTCCTGAAAAACACCAAAGCATTTAGTAAAAATGATTTTTCGGGCGCATTTCTTCAGGCTGGAGTTTCGGAACTGACCATGGCTTGTATCTCGATAGGAATGAGTTTGCACGGAGGTATTATTCCCGCTTGTGCAACTTTCTTCGTATTCTCCGATTATATGAAACCTGCCGTTCGTATGGCTGCTTTAATGGAACAGCCCGTGAAATTTATCTGGTCTCACGACGCATTCCGCGTGGGTGAAGATGGACCTACTCACGAACCGGTTGAACAGGAAGCTCAAATTCGCCTGATGGAAAAATTGAAAAACCACAAGGGAAATAACTCAATGTTGGTTCTTCGTCCGGCCGATGTGGAAGAATGTACGGTAGCTTGGCGTATGGCGTTGGAAAACACCCACACTCCTACCGCTTTGATTCTTTCCCGTCAGAATATTGCTGATTTACCTTCGGCTAACGGTCGCAAAACAGATGCAAAACAAGCTGAAAAAGGCGGTTATATTGTCGAATGCGACGGAAATCCCGATATAATTCTGGTGGCTTCCGGTTCCGAGGTATCAACCTTGAACGAAGGCGCATCCTTGCTTCGTGCCGATGGCGTGAAAGTTCGTTTGGTATCGGTTCCATCCGAAGGTTTATTCCGTAGCCAATCCGCAGCATATCAGGAAAGCGTATTACCCAAAGGAGCTAAAATATTCGGGCTGACTGCCGGACTTCCTGTAAATCTCGAAGGATTGGTCGGTTCAAACGGAAAAGTATTCGGACTTGAATCGTTCGGATTTTCAGCTCCATACAAAGTACTCGATGAGAAACTTGGCTTCAACGGTAAAAACGTTTACGAACAGGTTAAAAAAATGATTTGAAAATTTGAAAATTTGAGAATTGCCTGAAAAGAAGATTTGTCTGTCTGAAACAGACAAATCTTCTTAATTTTATCCATTTATTTTTAATGTTCTAAATCACTTTTTATTTTCAAATTTACAAAATGGACATTCTCTCCATCATCATCATCGGCATAGGCTTGGCCATGGATTGCTTTGCAGTTTCCATCAGCAAGGGAGTATGTCTAAAAAAAATCAAGTTTAAAAAGGCTTTCAGAATGGCTTTTCTTTTTGGTTTATTCCAGGGAATCATGCCATTAATCAGCTATTTCGGAGGACGAACTTTTGCTGACTTAATCAGCGCTTTCGATCATTGGATCGCTTTCGTATTACTTGGACTGATTGGCGTTAAAATGTTTATCGAAGGATTGAACCCGATTGATCCTCATTGCGAAACAGCATCCAATCCATTCAAATGGAAAACCCTTATTGCTTTAGCCCTTGCCACAAGTATCGATGCTATGGCTACAGGAATTGTTTTTGTACCGTTTCCTGATAAAATATGGATTGCCGTTATAATTATTGGTACAATAAGTTTTATTTTTGCTTTTGCCGGCCTTTACATCGGATTAAAATTCGGCAAAAAAATTAAATTCAATGTGAGTATTATCGGAGGAATTATCCTGATTACCATCGGAATAAAGATACTGCTTGAACATTTGTTGTTCTACTAAATCCTTTAAGTTCATCTAAACTCTTAATGCTTTCGGCTTATATTCCAGACTTAATTTTAAATAATCTAACCCTGATTTTATGTCTTTTAAAAAAATTCTTTCAATTCTTTTTATTAATATTTCTTTCTCCGCTGCTTTTGCTGCCGAACCGACAGGAAATTATAAATTATACGGTTTCGTCAGAAATGATTTTTACATCAATTCCCGTCAGAATATTGAAGCGCTTGATGGGCTATTTAATATCTTCCCCAAGCCTGTTGATTTAAACCAATCGAGCGAAGACAAAAACGCAGTTCCCAATGCCGAAATGTTGAGCATAGCCACCCGTTTAGGATTGGATTTTACAGGAACCACGCTTTTCGGAGGTAAGGCATCGGCTAAAATAGAATGTGATTTTGCCGGAATTTCGACCAGTTACTATTTGATTCGCCTACGCCAGGCTTACATGAAATTAAATTGGGAAAACACGGAGTTACTCGTCGGACAAACCTGGCATCCTCTGTTTGGAAACGTAATGCCTACCGTTCCATCGCTCAACACGGGATCACCTTTTCAACCCTTTAACCGCAGCCCGCAAATCAGATTGAAGCAAGCCCTGGACGGAAATTTTTCACTGATTGCAGCTGCCACTTATCAAATGCAATACATGTCGCAGGGACCCAACGGAACAAGTGCGTCCTATCTAAAAAATGCCTTGTTGCCAAACCTGTATGTTGGTTTTGAAAACAAATCCAATAAATGGACAACTGGAATTGGCTTCGACGCTAAAACATTGAAAATTAACCACGAAAAACTGAACTCTACAAGTGTAGTGGCATATACCCAGTTTGTACAAAAGGCTATTCAAATGAAAGCCAAAGTAGTTTATGGACAAAACCTGAGCGACCATTTAATGATTGGCGGATACGGAGTGAGTGGAACAAACTCAACAACGAATGAACCTGCCTACTCTAATCTAAACACTTTAAGTTCATGGTTGAATGTAGTTTACGGCTCTAAACTACAGGTTGGAATTTTTGCAGGAATTTCGCAGAATTTAGGCGCTCATCTTGAACTAAAGATGGGATCAACCGGAAAATATACTGTTTACGGCTACGGCTTTTATCCCGAAATACAGCAATTAGTGGATAGATTATTCAGAATTGCTCCGCATGTAAGCTATAATTTGTCCAATTTCAAACTGGCAGCTGAATATGAATTAACATCAGCCCAATATGGCAACATACAAAGTAACGGTCGCATTTCAAATCCTTATTCGGTGAACAACCATCGCGTCATGGCAACAATAAGTTATCTGTTCTGAGATAGGGATATCAGCATTTCGCACCGTTTACAGTCAAAAGTCAGTTGGAACAATTGGTCATTATTTTTCAAGAATAACGGTTCTTTGAAAGTAGCATTGTAACCTTCTTTCGGACACCATCCCATGGTAAATTTGATACAATGCTTACAAAACATGAGCGGAACGCCTTCCTCCGCTTTTACCTCAAATCCAGGACTGATTTCATCCACGCCATGGTCATGATAAAAATCTTCTGCCAATGAATTTACTACATTTCCGAGATAAGTCAGTTCTTTTAACGGAAAAATAGCGGGTCTTGCTTCCCTGCGAGGCAGACGAACATATTTTTTTGCCCGCTCTTCATCTAATTTTTCCACAGCCTGTCTTCGCCATTCGCTAAGCAGGGACGCAGGAAAGAACCAGGGCGTATTCAGTTCAATGCTTATGTTCCGTATCTCGTAAATGGTATTTCCAAGTTTTGATAATTGATTTTTCACATTTTCGTTTACAGCTTCCGGTTTTTGAGCGGGTTGTTTTTCACTGTTAAATTCAGATACAACAGAGATTCCCTCTTCATCAGTTATCTCAATTGCAAAACCATTTTCGGTCTCTGTGAATACTAAATCCACGCCTACTCTACGTTCAGCGGTTTTTCCTTTCATTAGTCTTTCAAAATCCTGATCCTGATTTCGGTACAACAAAACACCTTCTGCAAGTTTTGGCATTTCGGCCGGAAAAATTTTGGCATTTTCAATACTTCTCCTCTCTCCTTTTTGGGAAAAGGAGTTGGAGGCGATGTCCACCCGGTTCACGCGAAATCCCGTCAAGTCACCATGTGCGTTAATAAAGCAAAGCCCATCTCCATTATGAAGCAAATGACCGTTCTCCATTTCAAAATAACTGCGTTGGATTGTTTGAACTTTTCCAATCATCTCACCCATCGACTTCGGCGTATCCAACTGAACAATATCATGTTGACGACCGTGTAAAAAATAATCGGTAGCTCCTCTCCTGAAACTTTTTTCGGGATTTGGCTCGAAAAAGAATGTCGTCTTTCCCGCTGAAGCTTTTGTATAACGGGAACTTCCTTCCAAAATAGCATCCAGTTTTTGCCGGTAATAGGCCGTAATATTCTTCACGTAACCGGCATCTTTCAGGCGTCCTTCAATTTTAAACGAGGATATGCCGGCATCCATTAATTCTTCCAGATAATCGGATAAATCAAGGTCTTTCAACGACAGTAAATGTTTATTTTTCAACAAGATATTATCATCGGCATCCAGCAAATGATAAGGCAACCGGCAAAATTGCGCACATTGACCACGATTGGCGCTACGTCCACAATTCGCCTCACTCATATAACATTGTCCGCTGTAACTCACACACAAAGCGCCGTGAACAAACGCTTCCAATTCAACATCAGTCTGAACCGAGATTTCTGAAATTTGTTTCAAAGTCAATTCACGTGCCAGTACAACCCTCGAAAAACCCACTTTTTGCAGAAACCGGACTTTTTCCACCGTACGATTATCGGTTTGCGTACTTGCATGCAGGGTTATGGGCGGTAAATCCAATTTCAAAATTCCCATATCCTGCAGAATCAGCGCATCGGCTCCGGCTTCATACACCCGTTTAATCAATTTTTCAGCTTCAGGTAATTGTTCATCGGTTAAAACCGTATTCAGAGCCACCAACACTTTGGCGCGGTAGGAATGCGCATAATGAACCAATTTTTCAATGTCTTCTACCGAATTGCCGGCAGCAGCGCGCGCACCGAATTGCGATGCGCCGATATACACGGCATCAGCGCCGTGATTAATAGCAGCTAAACCGCATTCGATATTTTTGGCGGGAGAGAGAAGTTCAATCATAAGTCCCCCTTAACCTCCCAAAGGGGAGCATACACGAAATCCCGTGTATGCTAAACAGTTCTATTTTACTCATATATAAGTCTACTTTGCTGTGTTCCTACTTTTCCTGTCCCGACTTTACCTGTCTCGACTTTACCTGTCTCGACTTTACTTGTCTCGACTTCAGGCGAGAGGCGAGAGGCGAGAGGCGAGAGATGAGGAGGCAATAAAGAATTTAGACAACTTTAATGTATTTTCTCCAAATCGTACGGAGTTTCCTGATAAACAAAGTAATTCAGCCAGTTGGTAAAAAGCAGGTTAGCATGACTTCGCCAACGCACTAAAGGCTCATTATTCGGGTCGTTATCACGGTAATAATTTTGAGGGATACCAATGGGCAGTCCTTTCTCCAGATCGCGTTTATATTCCGTGTCGAGTGTAAGCGGTGAATATTCGGAATGTCCGGTGATAAAAAATTCACGGCCATTGCGCGCCATTACCATATAAACTCCCGACTCCGGCGATTCAGACAACAAAGTCAGCTCCTTATTTTTCAGAATATCTTCTGCCCTCACTTCAGTATGGCGGCTGTGAGGCACGTAAAACACATCGTCGAAACCCCGGAAAATAGGATTTTGCGGATTATGGTTAAAATGTTCGAACACCCCAAACATTTTGGTAGTGAGCGGATATTTCGGGATGCCGTAATGATAGTATAACCCTGCCTGGGCTGCCCAACATATGTGAAAAGTGGAAGTTACATGTGTCCGCGCCCAGTCGAATATCTTTGTCATCTCAGGCCAGTAATTCACTTCTTCAAATTCCAATTGCTCAACAGGAGCGCCGGTAATGATCATTCCATCGTAGTTGCTTTTGCTTATTTCATCAAAAGTTTTATAAAAAGTCATTAAATGTTCAATAGGGGTATTTTTCGAACTATGACTTTCCATGTGCAGAAAATCAATTTCAATCTGCAGCGGCGAGTTCGACAACAGTCGAATCAAATCGGTTTCAGTGGTAATTTTAATCGGCATCAAGTTCAGAATCACGATTTTCAGGGGACGAATCTCCTGAGTCGATGCACGTTCCGAATCCATGACAAAGATATTCTCTTCTCTGAGAATATTCACAGCCGGTAATGTTACGGGAATATTTAATGGCATAATATAATTAAGTTTAGCCACCAACCCCCAAGAGGGTATTAAAGCTTGTTTATTTTAATATTGGTATTTTCCCTCCTATTTCCTTTTTGGGATTAGGGGGTTGAAATCAATAATACTTCCGGTAAAGTTCCCAATAAGCCGTACTTCCAATAAAATCGGATAGAAAATCGTTCAGTTTTTCTATCAACTTTTTTGATTCTGCATTGACAACCCAACTGTGATCCTGCGTAAAACCAATAGGAAGTGAAATATCTATATTGGGATACTGACGTTTAAGCTTATAGGACAATTGTTCGGAACAAATTGTGTTTTTAATTTTTCCTTCCGAAACTAAACGAACCATTGTTTCGGCGCTGACATCTTTTACTTCGATAATATGAATTGTTTCGGCTATTTCGTCAGATAAATTCTTGATTCTCATTTTATAAGCCGAATTATAAGGAACGAAAACGGTATCGTTTGCCAGTTCGTATTGTTTGCTTATAATATTTTTTTGTAAAGAGTCGGTTGGTATGCGTTGCACCAAAATTTGACGCGTACTTATCAATGTTTTGGTAAAAACGACTCCTTCTGTGTATTCGGTTGTAACAGGTACAACATTTGCAACAATATCATATTCACCGGTTTTAAGTCCTTCAATGGCTTTTTTAGTGTCATTCTGTTCCGAAATCTGAAGTTCGACTCCCAGGCTGTCGGCAAAAGCTTTAATTATTTCATATTGGAATCCAAAAATGCTGTCTTTAGCCAGGGCAAAGCCCATACTTCCACCTTCGGTTACAACGGTTAAACGCCCTGAATCAACTATTTCCGGCAAATCGTGAATGCTGTCCGAAGAAACTCCGATCCATATAACAATACCAATAATTACTATTGCCATTGCCGCAGAGGCGATTATTATCCGTGAACGATTCATATTTGTTAAAGTGAAAAATTATCAATCATAAAAATTCCATGTCAGTCCCATTTTCAGAATGGCCGGATTTACGGGATAGTATGGCATTGAGTAATAAAGCCCTTTCATAAACAATTGGTTAACATGATAATACTCAATAAAAAAACGCGTGCGTTTCAAATGAAAATTTGCATAAACATTCATCACAGGGTAATCCCCGATTTCCATCTCTTTTTGACTGTAAAACTGGCCGGTTGCAGGCATGTAAGCCGGGGCATAATAAGCCGTGTGATAACGGACATTGGCTCCCAGTTGCACACTTAACACATTAAACCATTTATCGTGATAATATAAATTATGAAACAAAGTCAACATAGGCAAAGGTATCGCTTCCTGATTTGAACTCAACTGATAAACCACATTGTTTTCCAAGGCGAATTTACCTAAATGAAAATCCTGTCTCAAATCAGCCGCTATAATTTGTATATTCCCCTCATGTTGCACAGGCAATGCAAGCGTATCGAAAAAAACCTGATTGGTAATATTCTCGACAGCGACATTCAGGGAAAATGAACGGGTCGGAATGGCAAATTCGCCTCCGACATGTGTCCGGTAAACTTTCGAAAAATCGTTACTCCACCTAAAGTGATTCGATTGATAATTCTGCATAAAATACGAAGGTTCAACGCTTCTTATAAAACCGTTGGCACGAATTGATATGGTATCTTTCCCTAATCTGAAGAATCCGCCAAGCCGGGTTTCGAGATTCATGTCTCCGGCTTTGTATCCGACAAGACCTATTTCGCCCAAAAACCGGTATGTAAATTTCTGACCCTGTTCTTTCGACAATATTCCTCCTACTCTTGTGTTCGATTCCACTTTATTAAACAATAAGCTGTCTTCGGTGAAAGTAAAACGCTCCACCTCGTTTTCGACATAAGCCGTCAAACCAAAACGCATCCATTTATTAAATTCCTCAGCCAGACTGATAGAAAGCCTGTTGGTCATTTTTTGCAAAGCAGCTGTATCATTGGTCTGCGTAAAAGGAAGATAGCTGTTTTTATAAAAGGTTTTTTCGACCTGATTTTCAAAATAACGTTTACGCATATCGTCAACCCGGATGGTATGGGCAAAACGAGTTACAGGGATAAATTCCATTAACGTTGAATCCTTTGAACCGCGTACCGAGCGTTCGAATCCCAAACTATATTGGTGATTGTAAAAAAACTGGGTATGTTTGTAAGTTGATTGAGCATCGACTGAAATATTAATAGGAAAGTTTGCCGCAGAAGTATATCCGTAAGGCGGGTTTGTCAGGTAAATCGATTCGGTAATACCTCCGTTTTCCAGGTTGCTTAAGTTGTTGGTTGCTATCAATCCGGTAGCCGAGTAGCGTTTCCCGTTATACGAACCGAAAAGTGTACCGGCAAAACGCTTCACACTTTGTTTTTGATATTCACCGTGGGCATAAATATAATCAAGTGTAGTTCCAAAATTCAACTTTTTATTGGCATTTGCCGTGAACAGAAAGGCAATTTGTTCTTCTTTACGGTAATTACTGCCGCCGGTTAAATATTTTAACTGGCTGAAAGGAGTTTTTGTATTATAAAAAGTGAAAGTTTCTATCTGATTAATATAGGGATAATAGGCATTTGAAAACAGAAAGTCATTGCTCTCAGGTCGGTCGAAATATATTTTCGATTGAATAGGCGAGCCCAAATTTCCGTTAAATGAATTTGAAATGCTAAACCGGTCTATCGAATTGATATCCTGAAAATTGAGATGAGCCGTATCAACAGGAATTGAATCTACGGATGCAAATTTATCGGCTATTCTCCATGTTTTCACATAGCGGTAGTTATCAGGGACTTCCGAACGTAACGAAGAAAAAAATAACAGCATAGATAATATCGTAACGAATAACTTCTTCACAAGCATAAATAATTAAATAACAGACAAATATATAAATCCAAGGAATAAAAATCAGGGATTTTTATATTACAGGCGCAAAGATACGAAATAATTATTCCCGAAATCGAAGTCTTTTTGTTATTAAATATAAAACACAGCAAAAAACTATACTATTATTTAGGGCTTTCTTGCAAACACTAATTAAAAAACCTTTCGACAGATTTATCCATCAAAAGGTTTCAGATTCCGTTAAAAAGGCGCTTCGTTTATTTGAGAACTTCGTTTACAAGGACTTTACCCTGCTCAAAATCCCTGATATTTTGTAAAGTTGTTTCTGCAATATTTTCCATTGCTTCTTTGGTAAAAAATGCCTGATGCGATGTAACAATCACGTTATTGAAGGAAAGCAGGCGAGCCAACACATCATCATCAATCACCCGGTTAGAGCGATCTTCGAAAAAATATTCACTTTCTTCCTCATAAACATCCAATCCTGCGGCGCCAATTTTTTTCCTTTTCAGACCCTGAATCAAGGCATGCGTATGTATGAGTTTTCCCCTGCCTGTGTTGATAATCATTACGCCATCCTTCATTTTCGCAATGGAATCATCGTCGATAATATATTCGGTTTCTTTAGTCAAAGGACAATGGAGCGAAATAATATCCGCATTTTTATACAAATTATCCAACGAAGTGTATTCAATATCATATTTTTCGGCAAAAGCAATATCGGGATAAACGTCGTAAGCCAATACCTTCATGCCCATACTGCAAAGAATCTGTATCAGTATTTTGGCAATTTTTCCCGTACCGATAATGCCGGCGGTTTTTCCATACATATCAAATCCCATCAGTCCGTTTAATGCGAAATTGCCTTCGCGCGTACGGTTGTAGGCTTTATGTATCTTGCGGTTCAAAGTCAGCATCAGAGCCAGCGTATGTTCGGCAACCGCGTGAGGTGAATAAGCAGGTACCCGTACTACCTTTATTCTGTCCTTTGCGGCTTTCAGATCCACATTATTGTAGCCGGCGCAACGTAAAGCAATGAGTTTTACTCCATTGTTGACCAACTCTTCAATCACATGGGCATCAGCTACGGCATTTACAAAAATACATACCACATCCATGCCTTTAGTTAACGCCACATTATTAATGTTCAAATGTCCTTTGAAGTACTTAATATCAAAGCCAAACCTTTTATTTACCTCATTAAATGAAGATTCATCGTAAGATTTGGTATCGAAAAATGCTATTTTAATTCCCATATTGATAAAGTTTTATACTGCACCGATTTTAGCCCAAACGCATCTTTAAAAAAACGTTTATTCTTTCCACAAAATATATTCTCAACGTAAACGATTAAGCGATTTAACAAGAGCTTCATCCTTTCCAATGGCGCGAATGGCTAAAAAACCAAGGATAATATTTATCAATGGAAAAGCAGTTACGATTTCGAGAAACCACTCGGCATGATAATGCTCACCGGCTAACCAAAGGTAAATAAACAGCAATCCGTAATATCCCGCCATTAAAACAATATTGAAGATTGTAAGTCGGATTTGCAACAAACGTTTTTTATACAGGAAAATCGTCAGTAACGAAATGAGCGGAATAATTGCCGATATGGCAGTCAATGCCCATACGTTTTCCTGAAAAAGATTTCCCGTTGGCTGCACTAAAAATATGCCCCGATAATTCACTACATATTCCAGGGCTTCAGTTTTGTTGAACAAACCCGCAACAGGTGAAAACAGCGTGAACCCCGAAAGCGCCACGATTAAAAACAGGTATAAAGTTTGGATTCGTTGTATCATTTTTATTGTAATTTGTTGATTTTATTATAGATATATTAAAAGTATAAAAATTTGAAAATAACAGTGTATCGAAAAAGAGAACTACTCAGCGCCCTAATAAATTTGATAATAATCAGCCATTTAGTTGATTGTTATGTATTTA
>DIFH01000006.1:0-39740 GCA_002427615.1 Paludibacter sp. UBA5753 | reverse complement strand
CGAACTGAAAATCAAAAGGTTATAGAAATTAAGAGTGCTGAGTAGTTATCGAAAAAGATACTCAGAATCATTTTTAATTTCGAATGACAAATATATATGTTTTGGATGTAATGAGCAAACAATCTGGATGTAATGCGATAAATTGAATATAAGTGTCTGATCTGAAACTTTAAACATCCAAACTTGTCGGATATTAAAAATCTGACAGGTTTGGACAGAAAATTTAAATAAGTTCGTCGTCGGGGCGGAATCAGGTACATCGTCAAATAAACGCCGATCAACTACATGAAAAAAATTGTAAGCAAAACAGTCAGAAAAATAACAAATAATAAAAATAATAAACCGGATATTTTCAAACAGAAAAAGTTCATTTTAACACACGAATATTTATCTTATTTTTATACTTTTTCCAATCTTTTCATCTATCTTTCTCCCCAAATTAATGAAAAAGTAAGCGTTGATAACACGAAAAACATAATATTATGGAAAAAATCACGACAAACGAAGTCATCGACTGGGGAAAACAATTCCTTGCCAGATCGGAAAAAGAAATCACTCCCGAAGAATTGAAAGAACAGAAAAAATATGCTATTCTGATTCAAAATCCAAACGACAAAACACTGTTGTCTAAAATGTTGGACGAGTCTTCACAAATCAAAAACAATAAAAAATTAGCCAGGCGCATAAAAATATTGATCGAAAAGTACGGCGTTCCGCAATTTTTTAACTCGACCGACACTTTTTTGCTAAAGGTTTTCGCTACTTTTGGCTATTGGTTTGATTTTATAGCTGTTCCCATTTTTAAAAAACGACTTCGCTCCGATACGTCTAAGGTCATTATCAACGAAAAAGCATCGTTATTAAACAAACATCTGAATGTCCGCTACGAACAGAAAATCGGTCAGAATGTAAATCTGTTGGGAGAAGTGGTTTTAGGCGATGGCGAAGCCAATCATCGCTACGAACATTACCTCGAAGCATTGAAAGACCCCCGAATTAATTACATATCCATCAAAATATCCGGTATTTATGCACAAATCAATGCGTTGAATTATGCACAAAACAAGATTGACCTTTGTGAACGGCTCACCCGTATTTACCAGCAATCCATCGATTTTCCTTATGTTGACGAAAATGGCGAAAAAAAAGCAAAATTCGTAAACCTCGATATGGAAGAGTACAAAGACACCGAACTCACCCTCGATGTTTTCAAAACCGTATTAAGCTATCCGCAATTTAAAAATTACTCCGCAGGCATTGTTATTCAGGCTTATTTACCCGATGCCTGGAGTTTTCAGACCGAATTGCTTGAATTTGCCACCAAGCGTTTTGCCGATGGAGGCGCTCCGCTCAAAATGCGTTTGGTAAAAGGCGCCAACCTGCAAATGGAATCGATTGTCTCGTCGCTCAAAGGCTGGGAAAATCCGATATTCAGCACCAAAGTGGAAGTCGATGCCAATTATCTGCACATTCTCGATCGTGCTTTATTACCCGAAAATGCTAAAGCCTTACACGTTGGCGTAGCTTCGCATAATTTCTTTAGTATCGGATATGCTTATCTCTTAGGTCAAAAAAACGGCGTGGATGAATTCATCACTTTCGAAATGCTCGAAGGAATGGCCAATCACCTGCCGCGCGTCATGCGTCAATTGGGCAAGCAAATTATTCTTTACACCCCGGTAGTAAAAGACGAACATTTCCTGAATGCCATCTCCTATCTGGTGCGCCGCCTCGACGAAAACACCGGCGTTGATAATTTTCTGAGTTATTCGTTTAACCTGAAAGTTGACAGCAAACAATGGGATTTCCTGCAACAGCAATTTATCGAAGCTTATTCGCTAAAAGAAAAACTGGATAAAACACCTCGCCGTAAACAGAACCGATTATCTATTGTAGAGACGCAAGACTTTAGGTCTCTACAAGAATTCCACAACGAATCAGATACCAACTTCGACCTTCGCCCTAACCGCCTGTGGGCTGATGGTATTCGCAAGGAATGGATGAAATCGGACAGAGATGAACCTTATGTAATTCCTGTGCAGATGGGTGATAAAGAAATTATTACCGAAAAGCAATATTTATATCCCGATCGCAGTCAGGAAGGCGAAGTTTGTGTTTGTAAAGCAAGTCTTTCGAATCTTGAAATGGTAAAAGAAATCGTTGCCATTGCCGAAAAAGACACTTCGAGTTGGAGAAAAACCGACCTCGGCCAACGTAAAATCATACTTCACAAAACGGCTGACCTGCTTTGCAAAAAACGGGGTCATCTGATAGGTTGCATGTCGGCCATTACGGGCAAAACCTTTATGGAAGGCGATGTAGAAGTTTCCGAAGCTATCGACTTTTGTCGCTACTACCCTATCAGTATGACAAAATTTGCCGAACTCGAAACAGTAAAAATCACTCCGAAAGGAATTGTGCTGGTGATTCCACCCTGGAATTTTCCGCTATCCATTCCTGTAGGGGGAGTAGCCGCAGCCTTGACGGGTGGAAACACTGTTATTCTGAAACCTGCCACTGTGGCTATGCCTGTGGCTTGGGAATTTGCCCAATGTTTCTGGGATGCCGGGGTGCCGAAAGATGCTTTGCAGGTAGTTTGCACCGATGGTCGTGAACCGTTGAATTATCTCACGGCTCATCCGTCCATCAAACATACCATTCTTACCGGAGGCACCGATACGGCTTTCCGTTTGCTCGAAAACAATCCTACCTGTCCGTTATCCGCCGAAACGGGTGGTAAAAACGCCATGATAGTTACTGCATTAGCCGACCGTGATCATGCCATTCAGAATATCGTAACTTCGGCATTCAGCAATGCAGGTCAGAAATGTTCGGCTTGTTCGTTGCTGATTCTCGAAAAAGAGGTTTACAACGATCCCGATTTCAAAACTAAACTTACAGATGCAGTCACCAGCCTGCATACAGGAAGCGTTTGGGACGGCGGAAATTATGTTGGACCAATGATTACGGCTGAAAATGACAAACTGCTTCATGCCATCAACAATCTTGAAGAAGGTGAATGGTGGTTGGTAAAACCCGAATTCGTTGACGAAAAACATTACATACTCAAACCCTGCGTTAAATGGGGCGTCCGACCGGGAAGTTACACTTTTGCCAACGAACTGTTTGCCCCCCTGCTTTCGGTGGTTTGCGCCGATAACTTAGAACATGCCATTGCATTGGCCAACAGTTCGGAATACGGACTTACCGCCGGACTTCAAAGCTTGGACGAAAGCGAACAAAAACGCTGGAAAAACAGTATCGAAGCCGGAAACCTGTATATCAACCGCAGCATTACGGGAGCCATCGTAAGCCGTCAACCCTTTGGCGGGATGAAACGTTCGGCATTTGGCGGCGGTATCAAAGCCGGTGGACCGAATTATGTTTCGTGTTTTGTGAATATTACAAACATAAATTACACAAATTTAGCCAAATTATATGAATTGGGTGAATTTAAAACAAGCGCTGCCATTTTACGAAACGAAGATAAAAAACGATACGAAAGCGCTGTGGCAAGTTACCTGAAAAATTACAAAGATGAATTTTCGGTGGAACGGGATATATACAACCTGATGGGCGAACAGAATATTTTCCGCTATCTTCCTTTAAAAAATATGTTGCTCCGCGTTCAGGATGCCGATGAATTATGTGATATTCTGATGATTATTGCTGCTGCCAGAATTACCAAAACACCGCTCAGCATCAGCATTACGGGCAACGACAGTAAATTGGGTGCAATTCAAACTTTAGCAAATGCAAATACTATATTGATTCAAAATGAAAGTGAATTTATCGGCGACATGAATAAATATGAAAGGATTCGGACTTGCAGTTCAGATATTTCGATGGATGTTTATAAAAAATCGGCGCTGCTCGGTCGATATATCGCCATGCAAAAACCGTTGATTGAAGGGCGTTTGGAATTACTTCATTACCTGAAAGAACAAAGTATTGCTTTCGAATATCATCGCTACGGAAGTATTACCGAAAAACCGGAATAAAAATGATAGGTTGCCAGGCATTAAACCTGGCAGCCTATTTTTTTTATTCGCTGCAATACTTAGTGTTAGAAAGAAAACCCGGTGTTTAATAAGAAAACGTCAAGACACACGAAACAGCGAAAACACGTAACTACTCAGCGCCCTAATAAATTCTACTTTGACACATTAATTATATGTCGTCCCTTCGGGACTTTAAGGGTTATTTGTCTTCCTATTTTTACCAATATGCTCGTGCCTACGGCACTTTTTTAAGCTCGTAGAGCTTTGATATTGGTAAAAACAAGTACAATTCCTACATACAAAGTCCCGTAGGGACGTGATAGATATATAAATTTCTAATCTGTCAAAGTAGAATTATCAAGTTTTATAAATCAGTAATCGCTTTAAATTTAGGAACTAATAATTTCATGATTGCCCAAGCAATAAGATAGGCTTCTGCGCAGAAAGCAAACATAATCGTATAACCCGTAGTAACATGACCGAGCGCTTCGTAGTAGTCGAATAAATATCCGCCTACCTTAGTTATCAATACTCCACCTATTCCTCCAGCCATACCGCCAATTCCTATCACCGAAGCTACTGCTTTTTTGGGAAACATATCCGAAACGGTGGTAAAAAGGTTAGCGCTCCAGGCTTGATGCGCAGAAGCTCCAATACCGATTAGCAGAACCGGAAACCACATGCTTATGACTCCAAGTGGTTGGGCTGCCAACACAACCAACGGAAATACGGCTATTACCAACATGGCCATCAACCGTGCTTTGTACGTTTCCATACCTTTATTGATGAAAAATGTAGGGAACCAACCGCCACCAATGCTTCCAATCATAGTCATACTATACAAAACCCCGAGTGGAAGCATTATTTCGCTGCCTGTTATATCGTATTGGGCTTTTAGATAAGCCGGTAACCAGAACAAGAAAAACCACCAAACGCCATCGGTTAAAAATTTTCCAAAAACAAAAGACCAGGTTTGGCGATAGGTTAGTAATTTAAACCACGATACTTTTTCTTTGACTTCATTTTTCTCAATCAGTTGTTCATCTTTATCGCTATGTATGTAATCGTATTCCGATTGTGTGATTTTTCCTTTGGCAAGTAATTTTTTGGGTGAGTCATAAATAATAAACCAAAAACCTAACCAGGCAAAACCAATACCTCCCACAATGATAAATGCCCACTGCCAGCCCATGTGCTCGGCAATCCAAGGAACCGAAAGAGGCGCTAAAATTGCGCCTATATTTGCGCCGGAGTTAAAAATACCGGTAGCTAATGAACGCTCTTTTTTAGGAAACCATTCGGCTATTGTTTTGATAGCAGCGGGAAAGTTCCCTGATTCACCTATTGCCAATACAAAGCGCGAAACCATAAAACCAAGAACGGAAATGGGAACTAAAATGCCTATTAACTCAAATACGGGAGCAACGCCTGTGCCAATCCAAATAGAACCTGCATGCATTACGGCTCCTATCGACCAAAGCGTAAGGGCAACGGCATATCCGCGTTTTGTTCCTAACCAGTCGATTAATCTACCGGCAAATAACATAGCTATGGCATAAGTGAATTGAAAAACCGCAGCTATATTGGCATAATCGCTGTTTGTCCAGCCAAACTCCAATACCAAATCGGGCATTAAAAGACTTAGAACCTGGCGGTCGAGATAATTGACAGTTGTTGCAAAAAACAGCAAAGCACAAATTGTCCATCTGTATTTTCCTATTTTCTCGTTAATTTCATTGAATTTACTCATTTTTTCTTGATATTTATATGTTTATTAATTTAATTTATTTTCTAACCCGAGTTATAATTGCAAGTGCATCGCTGCATAGTTTGGTGATTCCTGCCCAGTTTTTTGCTTTAATCAAATCGGTAGGGAAAAGATTAGAACCCATGCCCACACAGGTTACGCCCGCATCAAACCAACCTTTCAGATTGGCTTCTTCGGGTTTTACGCCGCCTGTTACCATCAAATTCGACCAAGGCATGGGGGCTTTCAGTCCTTTTACGAAAGCTGTTCCCAATACATCGCCGGGGAATACTTTACAAATATCGCAACCGGCTTCCTGTGCAAAGCCAACTTCGGAAACCGATCCGCAGCCCGGAGCATAAGGAATCAAACGACGATTGGCTACTTTTGCCACTTCAGGATTAAACAATGGTCCTACAATAAAATTGGCGCCCAACTGAATGTACAAAGCAGCAGTGGGAGCATCCACAATAGAGCCGATACCCATAATCATTTCAGGGCATTCCTTGGCGGCATATTTAACTAATTCGCCGAAAACTTCGTGTGCAAATTCACCCCGATTGGTAAATTCAAACGCACGTACGCCACCATCGTAGCAAGCTTTCACTATGTTTCTTGCTACTTCTATATCACCATGATAAAATACCGGAACCATGCCGGTTTCTTTCATTACGGAAAGAACTTGAAGTTTATTGAATTTCATGTGTAAATAATTGTTTTTTAAAGGTTACATGAAACTTGTCTGCCGACAGGCAGGCTCGCATGTCAGATTTTCATCAACTTTGGTGAACCTCTGTGTTCATGCTCGTTTCATATTATTTGACCTCCCCCGACCCCTCCAAAGAAAGAGAAATGAGGTTGGCATGTTTGAGTTATTATTAATATTTTTTATAAATGTATTATAAGTCTCTTTTTCAGAGATGATTAGCGATGTTTTATCTTGAAACTCTTCCGCTTCCATCTCCACCCATCAACGCTTCAACTTCAGCTACGGTAACTAAATTAAAATCCCCATAAATGGTATGTTTCAGACACGACGCAGCCACTGCAAATTCCAACGCTTTTTGATCGCTTTCGGTATAAGTAAGTAATCCGTAAATTAATCCACCCATGAATGAGTCGCCACCACCCACGCGATCGACAATATGTGTAATATCGTAACGTTTTGATTCGTACAGTTTTCCGTTGCTGTAAAGCACGCCTCCCCAGGTATTGTGGTTGGCATTGATAGAGCCACGCAAGGTAATAATCACCTTTTTTGCACGTGGAAACTTTTTCATCATTTGCGTACAAACCGATTCAAATTCGGCGGCATTTACTTCACCGCCCGTGTGAGCCACATCGAAGCCTTCGGGTTTGATACCGAAAACCTTTTCTGCATCTTCTTCATTCCCAAGAATAATGTCGCAACCGTTAACCAATGCAGGCATAACTTCTGAAGCCGATTTTCCGTATTTCCAAAGGTTTTTTCTGTAATTCAAATCGGTCGAAACGGTAACGTCCATTTCATTAGCTATCTGAATGGCTTCAAGGCAGGCATCGGCAGCGCCTTGCGAAAGGGCGGGAGTGATGCCGGTCCAGTGAAACCAATCGGCATCTTTGAAAATTTCACGCCAGTTTACCATACCCGGTTTAATATCGGCAATTGAAGAGTTGGCACGGTCGTAAACCACTTTACTGGCACGCGCTACCGCGCCGGTTTCAAGAAAATAAATACCTACGCGGTCGCCACCCCGTAAAATGTTTTTTGTGCCAACGCCATATTTCCGCAAATTCATGATGCACGATTCGGCAATGTCATTTTTTGGTAAACGGGTTACGAATTCGGCATCCATACCATAATTTGATAACGATACGGCTACATTGGCTTCACCACCACCAAAAGTGGCGTTAAACTGAGTAGCCTGATTGAAACGTTCGTAGCCTGGAGTGGCCAAGCGAAGCATAATTTCTCCAAAAGTTACAATTTTTTTGCTCATTGTTTTTGTTAAATAAATAGATTGTTAATAATTGGTCGACCAAAAATAACACTTTATTTGTAACTGTACAAAATTACCTTATTTTTTTATCTAAAAAGTTCAAAATATGATTAGAATAGTGTAATAATTGACTCAAATTTAGAAATTGAAGAAATTCCGCGCATTATTATAGCTAATATCTTCTACCATTTTGCCTATAAAGTCAATTTCCTGATGAGGAAGCAACCCGTTTTCAACATCGTTTCCGATCAGATTACATAAAGTACGACGAAAATACTCGTGACGAGGGTAAGAGAGAAAACTACGCGAATCCGTCAGCATCCCCACAAAACGACTAAGCAAACCGAGCACGGAGAGGGAGTTCATTTGTTTTTCCATACCATCTTTCTGATCGAGAAACCACCACCCTGAGCCGAATTGAATTTTACCTGCCACAGTTCCATCTTGAAAATTACCAATCATGGTAGCAATCATTTCATTGTCAGCCGGATTCAAATTGTATAATATAGTCTTTGTTAATTGATTGTTAATGTCCAAGCGATTCAAAAATTTTGATAAAGCTTTGGCTGTGTTGAAAGTACCGATTGAATCGAAGCCTGTGTCGGGGCCTAACTGGTTGAAAAGCCGTGTGTTGTTGTTACGAATAGCCCCATAATGGAACTGTTGTGTCCAGCCTTTTTCCCAATCCATTTCGGCAAAGATGACCATCATGGCCGATTTAAATTTCAGAATTTCTTCGTGATTCAGTTCTCTTCCTCCATAAATTTTAGTGAAAATGGCTTTTATTTCGGCATCGGTATAATCTTCGGCATAAAATTCTTCAATGCCGTGGTCGGACAGTTTGCAGCCTTGTTCGGCAAAGAAATCCTGACGTTTGCGCAAGGCAAGGATCATATCGTCGAAAGCAGCAATTGTAATTTCAGAAACTTTCGAAAGCTCCTCCACGTAAGCGCGGAAGCTAACCGGACTTTCCACAGCCATCGCTTTGTCGGGACGCCAGGTGGGCAACATTTTTATTTCAAAACCGTCGTTTTTAGTTTTGATATGGTATTCGAGCGTATCAACCGGGTCGTCGGTGGTACATACCGTTTCAACTTTGTATTTCCGCATCAGGTTGCGGGCAGTGTAATCCGGCGATTGAAGCTTGGCATTGCATTCGTCGAAAATTTCACGGGCTGTTTTTGGGGAAAGCAGTTTTTCGATTCCAAAGGCTGTTTTTAATTCCAGATGAGTCCAGTGGTACAGTGGATTACGCATAGTATAAGGTACCGTTTCTGCCCATTTCTCAAATTTTTCCCAATCTGTGGCTTCTTTTCCCGTACAATATTTTTCATCAATACCGTTCGTGCGCATGGCACGCCATTTATAATGGTCGCCACCCAACCAGGCTTCGGTAATTGATTTGAATTGGTGATCGTTTGCCACCATCGAAGGATTCAAATGACAATGATAGTCGATAATGGGTTGTTTAGCGGCATGTTCGTGATATAATTTTTGTGCGGTTTGGGTTTGCAACAAAAAATTCTCATCTAAAAAGTTTTTCATGATGACAGTATTTTTCAATATTTATATGTGTTTTTAATATTAACACTTAATTTTATGGGAAAATGTAGTTCAATATTATATCCAAAGTTGGCATTTAAGTCTGTTTTTTTGATAAAAAACATGTTATAAAATATATTTTTTGTAATTTTGAACATAGATATAATTGAAAGTGTTATACTATATACTTGATATATAGATGTATATTAAATACTTCTTTATTTATTTTATGTTCCGTGTTCGCCCACGAAGATACAAAAAATTTTAGTTTTACAAAATATGTTGTATTTTTGTGCGAAATATTTCCTGTGTCCGCACACGAAATTATTATTTTAATAAATGAAAACCCAAAACACCAAAATAAGGATAAAAGATATAGCGACGCTGGCCGGGGTTTCGGAAGGTACTGTCGATCGTGTTTTACACAATAGAGGCGAAGTTTCGGAAAAAAGTAAAGCGGCTGTCGAAAAAATACTGGAGGAGATAAATTATTCTCCCAATTTATTGGCTCGTTCTTTAGCCTCAAAAAAACATTATCGCTTTATTTGTCTGATTCCGGCTCATCAAGTTGCCGATTATTGGGAAAGTGTTGAAACAGGTTTTGATTCGGCGGCTCATGATTATTTACAATACAACATTCATCTGGAAAAACAGTATTTCAATCAGTTTGACGCCAACTCATTTGTAACTGTTTCGTCGCAAATAATTCAGAACAAGCCAGATGCCGTGTTTATAGCTCCGATTTTCAGAGACGAAACATTGAATTTAACGCGCGAATTAACTTCACGGCAAATACCGTTTTCGTTTATTGATTCTATGATTGAGGAGGCTGATTTTTTGACATATTACGGTCAGGATTCTTTTCAAAGCGGATATGTGGCGGCTAAATTATTGCTCAATTCTTTGCCCGACAATGCGCAGGTTGTAGTTATTCGTACAAAACGCAAAGGAGCCGAATCGAACCAGACAATTGCCCGAAAAAATGGTTTCATGCATTTTATAAGTGAAAACGGCTTATCGAATATCGAATTGTTAAATATTGAAATGACCGATGATGATGAAAACACAAATTTTGAATTATTGCGGGAAGTATTTGATTTAAACAGTAATATTAAAGCGGCTATTACTTTTAATTCTAAAGTTTGTCGTTTGGCAAAGCACTTAAAAACATTAAATCGGATCGATGTAAGATTAATAGGCTACGACCTTCTTGAAGAAAATGTTAAATATCTGAAAAATGATGTAGTTTCATATCTTTTGGCACAACGTCCTGATAAACAAGCTTATCTTACAGTTCGGGATATGTGTGCCGAACTTATTTTTAAACAAAAAGTAAAAAAGATAAATCACGTGCCAATTGATATTCTGATGAAAGAAAACATTGAATATTATATGCAATTTAGAGAATAAGATGTTGAATGTAATACAATAATTTATAAATTTAAACAGTATGATGTTAGGAAAATACAGTATTGGAGTCGGCGATCGTTTCGCCCATCAGGGAGTTGCCCAGTTGCGGGCAATTATGAAAGCCAACGAATCGGGCTTGGAAATTAGCCCGGTATGGAATAAATCGAACCGCGAACATATTTATGTCCACACTCATCCGGCCGATGTGCGCAAAGAAGCCGATGCTGCTGTTGCTACATTGGGTTATACCGGAAAATATTTTGTTGATGCGGATCATATCAATTTGTCGACTGTTGCTCCGTTTGTAGAAACAGCCGATTTCTTTACGCTTGACGTAGCTGCATTTATCGGTAAACCCAGCGCTGAGGCGGATGTAAAAGCATTTGTGGCTTCATGCGAAAAATACATGGGCGAACTGGCAATTCCAGGCATTGAAAAACCGTTGCATGTGACCAAAGAATTGCTCGAAGAAATTGCTTCGAAATTTCTTGCCGCTACGCAACAAGCTGCTGAAATTTATAAGTTTCTGATTGAAAATAAAGGTACAGGCAATTTTGTTACCGAAGTTTCGATGGACGAAGTGGAAACGCCTCAAACGCCAATAGACCTGCTCTTCATTCTTAAGATGCTGGCAGATAAGAAAGTCCCTGCTCAAACTATTGCTCCTAAATTTACCGGGCGATTTAACAAAGGTGTAGATTATCGTGGCGATTTAGTTCAGTTTGCCAAAGAATTTGAAGAAGATGTACTCGTCATCGATTATGCTGTGAAAGAATTCGGTTTACCCGAAGAACTCAAACTGAGCGTTCACTCCGGCAGCGATAAATTTTCCATTTATCCTATTATGGCCGAAGTAATTAAAAAATATGATAAAGGTTTGCATCTGAAAACAGCCGGCACCACTTGGCTCGAAGAAGTAATCGGACTTGCTGTTGCGGGAGGAGAAGGACTTGAACTTGCTAAAAAGATTTATGCTAACTCGTACAACCGTAAAGACGAATTGTGCGCCCCTTATGCCGATGTGATTGATATTGATACATCTAAATTACCATCTATTGATGAAGTAAACAACTGGACGAGTGAGAAATACACCAATACCCTGCGTCATATTCCGGGACAACCCGATTATAATCCTAACTTCCGTCAGTTGATTCACGTGGCTTATAAAGTGGCAGCCGAAATGGGTGAAACTTATACCGGATTGCTTGAAAAATATACCGATATTATCGGTAAATGTGTAGAAGAAAATATCTACGATCGCCATTTGAAACGCTTATTCAATTTATAATCAATGAGAAAAATAAATTTTTAAACAAATATATATTATGGATAATCTATTTAATGTAAAAGATTTGGTTGTTGTAATCACCGGAGGTGGTGGTATCTTGGGTCGTGGTATGTCTGAATACATGTGTTCGCAAGGAGCCAAAGTTGTGATTCTTGACAGATGCAGAGAAGCCGGAACTAATCTTGAAGCTAAGCTAAAGGCTAAGGGTTACGAGGTAACAAGCTTTTGTACAGATGTGCTGGTAAAAGAAAGTTTAGAAGAAACAGCTGACGCCATCATGACAAAATATGGTCGGATTGATGTGCTGGTAAATGCTGCCGGCGGAAATATGGCCGGTGCTACTATCGGACCTGATAGCACTATTTTTGATTTGGAAATAGATGCATTCCGCAAGGTTGTTGATTTAAACTTATTCGGAACAGTATTGCCAACAATGGTTTTTGCCAAGATTATGGTACAACAGAAAAAAGGAAGTATCATCAATATTTCTTCCGAATCGGCTCTTCGTCCGTTGACCCGTGTGGTTGGATATGGAGCTTCAAAAGCCGCAGTAACCAACTTCACAAAATATATGGCAACCGAGTTGGCAACCAAATTTGGCGAAGGCTTGCGCGTGAACGCTATGGCTCCCGGGTTTTTCCTGACCGAACAAAACCGTACCCTGATGACGAATCCCGATGGTTCCCTGACGCCAAGAGGACATGCGATTATTGCACACACCCCTTTCGGACGCTTTGGCACGCCCGATGAATTGTTTGGCACTCTTCATTGGCTGGCAAGCGATGCTTCCAAATTTGTAACCGGTACGCTTACCGTTATCGATGGTGGATTCGATGTGTTTTGTATTTAGCCTTCTCCAATCCCTCGAAAGGGAACTATTTGAGAAGCCCTTCAATATTTGAAATAATTTTTTATAAAATTAAGGAATTTCTTATTCCTCTTTCGGGGATTTAAGGAGTTCTAAATCGATGAGTATGATAGAATTAAAAAAAGATAGTAAGTATGCCCTATTGGTAGCCACCAGTATGGGAATTCGTATTACACCGGTCAACGGACAACCTGTTCACAGCAGCAAATTATTTGAAATGCAGGCTACAAGCGCTGAAACCAACGTAGCCAGTATTTCGTCATTTTTGGGACTTCCGGTGAAAGTGTTGACGACTTTTGTAAAAGACAGTCCGATTGCGCAATTGATAAAAAGTGATTTACGCAGCCGGAATATGGATTATGAAGGAACTGAAGTGGCCCAGGGCGACCCCTGGGGCTATCGTCATCAGTTTAATATTGCCGACAGTGGCTTTGGAACTCGTGGACCACGTGTGTTGAACGACCGTGCCGGTGAAGTGGGACGGACGTTGAACGTGAAAGATTTTGATCTGGAACGAATCTTCGTTAAAGAAGGCGTTCGGATTCTTCATCTTTCAGGATTAATTGGCGCTTTGTCGCCCGAAACAAGTAATTTCTGTCTCGAATTGGCACGTTACGCTAAAAAAACAGGAACGCGCATTTCGTTCGACTTGAACTATCGCGCTTCTTTCTGGAAAGGACGTAACAAAGAATTACGCGAGATATTTACCGAAATTGCTTCGATTGCGGATATTTTAATTGGAAACGAGGAAGATTTTCAACTTTGTTTGGGAATTGAAGGTCCTGAAGCCGGAGGAAAAGGAATTGATGCTCAGATTGATGGATTTAAAGGAATGATTGGTCGTGTAAAACAGGCTTTCCCGAATGCTTCGGTGTATGCCACCACTTTGCGTCAGGTAATCAGTACCAACGAACATCTCTGGGGCGCCATCATGCTCGACGGAGAAACCTGGACTGTAATTGAACCCCGCAAAATCAATGTGCTTGATCGTATTGGCGGAGGCGACGGTTTTGTCGGTGGAATGTTGTATGCCATTCTGAAAGGCTGGGAACCGGAAAAATGGGCGCAATTCGGTTGGGCTTCAGGCGCATTGGCAACTACTTTCCTGACCGATTATGCTCAACCAGCCGACGAAGAAATGATCTGGAGTATCTGGGGCGGAAATGCCAGGGTGAAAAGATAATCTCATTTACTATTTATTCATTTACAAATTACTATTGAAGATGGATGCAGCTCAACTTAAGGATCGATTGAAAGTTTTTGCACTAAGAATCATAAAATTATCTGAAAGATTGCCGAACAATAACACCGGTAATACTTTAGGTAAACAAATAATTCGTTCAGGAACTTCACCCGGAGCTAATTATCGTTCAGCTTGTTTGGGAAAATCAGATAAAGATTTTCTTAATAAACTTAAAATAGTCGAAGAAGAATTAGATGAGACACTTTATTGGTTAGAATTAATTGTTGAATCAGGTTTGATTCAGGAAAATTTATTAAAAGAATTAATGACAGAAAATATCGAGCTATTAAAAATTATTGTGAGTTCAATAACGACGATGAAAAAGAAATTAAATTCATAGAACAATAAGCCCTCACAAATTTTAAAATAAATTCATTTACTGTTTTTTATTTACGATTTATTTGTTGAAAGTATAATTTCTGTAGATGCATAATTTTTTTTTGAAAATCGTAATATATTGGTTTTTAATTGTAAATAAAAAAATAGTAATTGTCTATGTTTTAAATAGTAAATAGTAAATAGTAAATAGTAAATAGTAAATGAATAAATAGTAAATGTATGATCTACTACGAAATTGGTTCAACAGAACTTGAATTGAATGCCGACGACCTGAAAAAAGGACTTTTCGAAGCGTTGGAGAAAATGGGCAAAAAACAAAAAGTGCTTGCCATTCCCCCTGATTATACGCGTTTGCCAAGTCGTGCCGGTGAGCTTACCGAGTTTGCCTGGCAATATTACGGCGAAGCATTGACGGATGTTCTGCCTGCTTTGGGAACTCATTCACCCATGACCGGTCATCAGATTTCGCACATGTTCGGGTCATTGCCGGCTTCGTTGATTCGTGAGCACGACTGGCGCAACGATGTGGTAACGCTTGGTAATGTGCCTGCCGAGTTTGTAAAAGAAGTTTCGGGCGGCGCTGTCGAATTTCCGTGGCCGGCGCAGGTAAATAAATTGCTCGTTGAAGGTAACTTTGATTTGATTTTGTCTATCGGACAAGTAGTTCCACACGAAGTGGTAGGTATGGCTAATTACAATAAAAATATATTCGTAGGTACCGGTGGCGTTGAAGGTATTAACAAAAGTCATTTCGTAGGCGCTGCTTATGGTATGGAACGGATGATGGGTCATGCCGATACGCCTGTACGTCGCATTTTTAATTATGCATCGGAACATTTTACTCAACATTTACCTATTGTTTATGTACAAACAGTTGTCGGTCTCGATAAAAAGGATGGCATAGTAAAAACGCGCGGTATGTTTATCGGTGATGATTACGAAGTGTTCGATAAAGCGGCTCAACTGGCGCTTTTGGTGAATTTCGATTTATTGGAGAAGCCGTTGAAGAAAATTGTTGTTTATCTCGATCCTACCGAGTTCAAGAGTACATGGTTGGGAAATAAATCGGTGTATCGTACTCGCATGGCAATTGCCGACGAAGGTGAGCTTATCATCCTGGCTCCGGCGCTTAAAGAGTTTGGCGAGGACAAAGAAATTGATCGACTGATTCGGAAATATGGATATTTTGGAACGCCGCAGACTTTGAAGGCTTGCGACGAAAACGAAGAATTGCGGAAAAACCTGAGTGCAGCTGCGCATTTAATCCATGGTTCATCCGAAGGACGTTTTAGTATTACTTATTGTCCGGGCAAAGGGCCTGAAAACCTTACTCAGGCCGAAATAGAAAGTGTAGGGTTCAAGTATGCTGACATTGATAAAATGACTGTAAAATATAATCCTGCAAAATTGCGCGATGGATACAACACAATGCCAGATGGAGAAGAAATTTTCTATATTTCCAATCCTGCGTTGGGACTTTGGGCTTTCAAGGATAAGTTTAAGTATTAATTTATAATTGATTATCCACAAAAGCTCCCAAAGCTTCAAATATAATATATTCCGGCGCTCTGCACCTTAGATTTATTTGGTTGTTATAGCCTATAAATAATAGTAAAGGTACTCTGTACCTTAAGCAAATAATATAAAGTTAGTACACATAAAAGGGACAGAGTCCCGATAATCTTTGTAGAAATAGTTAAACCCGTAAAACCGGAGGTGCAGCGCACCGGAATATAAATTGGTACACATTGCGGATAATCATTTAATTTATTAAATATAAAGTGTTGATTAATTGGGGAATAATTGGTTGTGGAAATGTTACGGAGTTGAAAAGCGGTCCGGCATTTAATAAGGTGGAACATTCACGCCTGGTGGCTGTGATGCGCCGAAACGCCTTACTTGCAGAAGATTATGCAAAGCGACATGGAGTTCCGAAATTTTATTCGGTCGCCGCGGAACTTATAAATGATCCTGAAATAAATGCGGTCTATATTGCTACTCCGCCCGATACTCATGCTTTGTATGCCATTCAGTCCATGAGAGCCGGTAAAGCGGTGTATGTGGAGAAGCCTATGGCACGAAATTATGCTGAGTGCAGGGAAATGATACGTGTTTCGGAGGAGACCGGTCAACCTTTATTTGTGGCATATTACCGAAGGACGCTCCCAGCTTTTCTGAAAGTGAAAGAACTGATCAATAACGAAACAATCGGAAAACCTTTATCCGTGAATATCAGGCTTTATAAAGCTTATGGTGAGAATGACCGTTTTCCCGAACACCAACACTGGCATGTGAATCCTGAAATTGGCGGCGCCGGTCATTTTTACGATTTGGCTTCGCACCAATTTGATTATCTCGATTTTGTATTTGGACCAATAACTCAGGTGAGTGGAATAGCAGGTAATATTGCCGGTTATTATTCAGCCGAAGATACTGTTTCAGCTGTTTTTACTTTTGCCTCAGGCGTTATAGGTACGGGAAGCTGGAGTTTTGTAGTGGATAAGCAATCGGAAGAAGATATCATTGAAATTATTGGGACGAAAGGAAAAATTAAATTTCCCTGTTTCGACAAAGGCGATGTGGAAGTTGTTTCGGAAAAGGAAACTGAAAAGTTAAATTTTCAACATCACGAAAATATTTCTTTTTACCTGATCGAACAGGTTGTCGGAGCTTTGCGGGGAAGAAATGACTGTGTGAGTACCATGTATTCGGCTGCCCGTACAAGTTTTGTATTGGAAGAAATTGTAAAATCATATTACAAAAAAGGATAAAAAATAAGAGTCCCCTTTTCGAGGGGCGGGAGTCTATGAAGATAATTATTGACGATAAAATACCTTATATACGCGGCGCCTTTGAAAACAAGGCGGAAGTAATTTATTTGGCAGGATCGAAAACAACGTCTGAAATCGTGAAAGATGCCGATGCCATTGTAACGCGTACCCGAACTATTTGTAACGAAAAATTATTGGCTGGCTCTTCGGTGAAATTTATTGCCACAGCCACCATCGGATACGACCATATTGATACCGATTATTGCGATGCTGCGGGAATTAAATGGACCAACGCTCCGGGCTGCAATTCCAAGTCGGTTGAACAATATATTGCTTCCACGCTCATGGTGTTGGCTGAAACAAAAAAACTTCAATTGAAGGATTTGTGTATAGGCATTGTCGGCGTGGGCAATGTAGGAAGTAAAGTGGCAAAGATATGTGAAATTCTCGGCATGAAAGTGTTGCTGAACGACCCGCCACGCCAGCGTGCAGAAGGTTCGGCTGTTTTCGTAAGTCTGGAACAAATTAAAGAGCAGGCAGATATAGTCACTTTGCATGTTCCGTTAAACATGAAAGGCGAAGATGCTACTTTTCATTTAGCCAATAAAAACTTTTTTGAAACATTAAACCGGAAACCGGTTCTGATTAATTCTTGCAGAGGTGAAGTGGTCGAAACTAATGCCGTGAAATTTGCGTTGGAAAACGGACAAATATCAGATTTCGTTTGTGATTGTTGGGAAAATGAGCCGGACATTGATTTAGAACTGTTGGAAATGACTCAAATAGCCACCCCGCATATTGCAGGCTATTCGAAAGATGGGAAAGCAACAGGAACATTGATGAGTGTGCAGGCGATTAGTGATTTTTTCGGTTTGGGACTGAACAATTGGAGACCTTCGGGGGTTGAATTACCGGCGAATCCAATCATAGAAATTGATGGTGCAGGCTTGAGTGAACAGGATGTTATCTCGAAAGCCATTTTGCATACTTATGATATTCGCAACGATGATCGTCTTTTCAGGAATAAACCGGCTGATTTTGAAAAACAGCGCGGCGATTATCCCACGCGCAGGGAATTTCCCGCATACATGGTCAGAACGAAAAATGTAAACGAAAAGATATTGGGTAAATTGAAAAAACTGGGATTTAGCGTTTAAAGGCTCAGAAACATAAAATTGGAAAACAACTAATAAAATACTAAATAATTTATGAAACAAAAAGCAGATATCGGATTAATCGGGTTGGCTGTAATGGGCGAAAACCTGGTGTTGAACATGGAAAGCAAAGGGTTTACAGTGGGAATTTATAACCGTACCGTAGAAAAGGTGGATATGTTTATGGCTGGACGCGGTGCAGGTAAAAACTTCATTGGAGCACATTCTATTGCTGAATTGTGTGCGTCCCTCGAAAAACCGAGGAAAGTAATGATGCTTGTTAAAGCAGGTAAACCCGTGGACGATTTTATTGAACAGATTATTCCTCATTTGGAAGCGGGAGATATTATTATAGATGGCGGTAATTCACATTTCCCTGATACCATTCGCCGTACTAAATATGTTGAAAGCAAAGGTCTTTTGTACATCGGAACGGGCGTTTCGGGTGGAGAAGAAGGCGCCTTGCTCGGTCCATCAATGATGCCGGGCGGTTCGCCGGCTGCGTGGCCTGCCGTGAAAGAAATTTTTCAGGCTGTGGCGGCTAAAGTAGAAGATGGAACGCCTTGTTGTGACTGGGTAGGCGAAGATGGCGCGGGTCATTTCGTGAAAATGGTGCACAATGGTATCGAATATGGTGATATGCAGATTATTAACGAAGCCTATCAGGTGATGAAAGATTTGCTTGGCTTGACTGCCGACGAAATGCACGAAGTGTTTAAAGAATGGAATAAAGGCGATCTGGATTCATACCTGATTGAAATTACCCGCGATATTTTGGCCTTTAAAGATGAAGATGGCGAACCCTTGGTAGAAAAAATACTTGACACAGCCGGACAAAAAGGAACCGGAAAATGGACGGGTGTTTCTGCGCTCGATTTGGGTGTCCCTTTGACTTTGATCGGTGAATCCGTATTCGCCCGGTGTTTATCGGCCCAGAAAGATATTCGGGTAAAAGCATCGAAAGTTATTACCGGACCTAAAGTAAACTTCACCGGCGACAAAACACAGATGATTTCCGATCTGAAAGACGCTTTGTTTGGCGCTAAGATTATTTCATATACTCAGGGTTACAACCTGATGATGGAGGCTGCCAACGAATACAAATGGAATCTGAATTATGGTGGTATTGCTTTGATGTGGCGTGGCGGTTGTATCATTCGCTCGGTATTCTTGGGCGACATTAAAAAAGCTTTCGACAAAAATCCGGGTCTCGAAAATTTATTGCTCGACCCATACTTCAAAGAAATTGTGGAAAAAGCCCAGGCCGGATGGCGCAGGGTATGTGCAGCTGCATTGACCAACGGGATTCCGGTTCCTGCACTCACTTCAGCGCTTTGCTACTTCGACGGGTTGCGCACCGAACGTTTGCCTGCCAACCTGTTGCAAGCGCAACGCGACTACTTTGGAGCACATACTTACGAACGCATTGACAAACCCCGCGGACAATTTTTCCATACCAACTGGACGGGTCGGGGAGGAGATACCGCTTCGACAACTTATGTAGTGTAAATTCCAATTTAACAGGAGTTTAAAAAGGCTGACCCAGGTTAAATAGGGTCAGTCTTTTTTTCTTATAAGGATTTTTGACCAGTTCTATTATTGATTAAAAACGAAAATCCAATAATAATTCGCCACAATAGTTCAATAATCAAAATTTTATTACTTTTGAACTCATTAAATATAATTCACATGAAAAAGGCAGCATTATTATTTATCTTATTAAGCTTGATGCAATCAGCTATGTCCAAAGGAAATACCTACAATTTCATTGTAGGAACTTTTACCAAAAACACGACCAGCGAAGGAATATACACACTTCATTGTGATTTTGAAAACCCGAAATTTGAAATCATGCTCGCTACTAAGGATATTTCTAACCCAAGTTATCTGGCTCTTACTGCGGATAAAAAATATGTTTATTCGGTGAATGAGTCGGGCGAACAGAGCATGATAAGCGCTTTTGCATTTGATAAAAAAACAGGAAAACTGGTGTCGATTAATAAAGTAAATGCTCAGGGAGCTGATCCATGCTATATATCTGTTGTTGATAATCATGTGGTTACCGGAAATTATTCGGGTGGGAACGTATGCGTGTTTCTTCGCAATGATGGAGGATCGATTACCGATGTTGTCCAAAATATCCAACACACGGGCAGCAGCATTGATTCAAAGCGCCAAAAGAAACCATTTGTCCATCAAACCATTTTTGCTCCCGATAAAAAGTTTTTATTAGTCAATGATTTGGGAACAGATTACATTACTTCGTACCGTTACGATGCGAAAGCTATTAAAAACGTATTAACTCCTTTCGATTCACTCAAAGTGAAAGCAGGCAGCGGTCCGCGTCATTTGGCATTCAGCAAAAACGGCAAATTAATTTATCTTTTGCAGGAGCTGGATGGCACTATTTCAGTAATCGGGTATAAAAACGGCAAACTCACTTTAATCGACGAAACAACAATTGTGAGAAAGGAAAATATCAGCGTCGGCGCTGCCGATATACACGTTTCCCCAGATGGAAAATATCTTTATGCCACGAATCGTGGAACTGCCAATGATATCAGCTGTTTCGGGATACTTAAAAACGGCCATCTCAAATTTATTCAGCAGACATCTGTATTGGGCATGGGACCGCGTAATTTCTGTATTACAAAGGATGGAAAATTTGTGTTGGTGGGCAATCAGGGAACCAATCAGATTGTGGTTTTTAATCGCAATAAAAAAACCGGAGAACTTACCGATTCCGGTATGAAAATCAAAGTAGGCGCTCCGGTATGTCTGGTGGAATATTAGTCGTTTTAATGCGCGTGTTCCCCTGTCGAAATAAAAATAATGGCTATACCAGTCAGAATCAGAAGAATCTGAATTAATGATTCTTTTGGTTTTGTTTCTTTATGCATTTCGGGAATCAAATCGGCCAGCGAAACATATAAAAAACTTGCAGCGGCAATGGCAATGATATAAGGTATAAAAGTTTGGATTATATCAAGTACAAAGTAAGCAGCTATACCGGCTACCAACGCACTACTTCCGGATAATAGATTGTAAAATAAGGCTTTTTTGCGTGAATATCCACTCTTTATCAATATGCCGAAATCACCAAGTTCCTGAGGAATTTCGTGCAATACCACCGACGTCGTTACAAAAATTCCCAATTCAACCGAAGTGAGAAATGAGGCTGCAATAACCACGCCATCGATGGCATTGTGAAAGGCATCGCCTATAATAATCATGGGTGCAGCTGCATGATTTTGCCGTTCACAGTTTTCGTTATGACAGGTACGCCAAAGTATTATTTTTTCAAGTAAAAAGAAAAGTATTAAGCCGATAAGCAGCCATAACATTACGGTGTGAATATCGAGGGTTTCGGTAGCTTCGGGTATCAGTCCCAGTAAAGCTGAACCCAGCAATGTTCCGCCTGCAAGATACAGTAAATAACTCGAAACCTTCCCCAACCATTTGTTGTTAAGCAAAAGCAATGAACCGCTCAAAATCACACTGCCTACACTTGCAGCAGTTAAAGCTAAAATTGTGTACAAGAGAATTTTCATTGATAAAATTTTAGATGTTAATTCAGTTTCAATTTTTCGGATACAAAAATAAGGATAAAAAATGCAATGCAACATAGATAACACTGCTTATCTTGAATTGTTCCTCTAAATATCAATCAATCCTGCTTTAATGCTTTTTGCATAAAATAATAAGATGCTAACAGAATAACGATTCCCGAAGGAATGCTTGCATAGGCAGCGCCCATAATTCCGAAATAATGAATAGATAAAGAACAAACTATAATATTAAAAACCAAGGATATCAAGCTAATATAAGCATTGTAACTGATTTTTCCAAGTCCGAAAATAGCAGCGCTTTGCAATTGTATGAGCATCCGTACACTCCAACCAATAGCCAGGAAAGTAAAATAAGGCATTGAAGCATCGTATTTGCCAGTAAAAATTAAGTTTATAAAAGGTGGTACTACAAGCAAAACAAAAACAAGGGTAAGCACGACTATAAAATACAATTGTTTGTTATAACGCACAAACACCTTTTTAAATTCCGGTTTATTGTTGGCCAATCCGGAAAAATAAGGATTGGCTATTTGCTGTACCGTAGAGGGGAAAACCCTCAATGCCACAGTAAGAGTCAAGGCAAAGCTATAAAAACCAATCTCTTGCATGTCATCTATGAGGTAGTTAATCAGTAAAATATCGATATAGGCTGACATTTCGGATAATAAGTTGGCAAACGTGGAGGGACGGGCATATTTCCAATGTGCAGGGAATAAGTATTTTAACTGAAGTGTTGATGTTCCGGATGAAAAATCGTTTCGGACGACCCGGAAACTCACAAACAACATGACGATAAAACTAAGGTTATAAGCTATGTAGTACCCTTTTATTCCAAACCAATAGGCGAGCAATACAATGGCAAGTATCGAAATGATTTTATTGGTCATGGTGATTCCCGACATCAGCTTTATTTGCTTGGTTGCCTGAAAATAAGATACAAAAACCATAAAAAGCGAATTGCTGATTAACGGAAATAAACCGATCGGAATCAGCCATTGAATCAAAGTATCGGACGAAAAAACGCCGAAAGCATTCAGGATAAGTACAACGGTATAAATTGTAATTGTTGAAATTAAAGTGAACGCCAAAGCCGAACGGAACAATTGCAGTCCTTCTTCTTTGGTACGGTTTTCGGAGCACAATTTTAAAGTCGAAGCATTGAAACCCATGCCTGCGACAATAGAAAATATCGAAAGAAAGGTCTGGATAATTTTAATGCGACCAATGTCTTCGGGCGACAAAATGCCCGCAACAAACAATTGCGATGCAAATGCAACCAGCTGAATCAGCAGGTTGGCTGAAAGCAAATGGAAAAAACCTTTCTTGCGAATGTTCGACAATAATTGTTCGATATATTTACTCCATTGATTCATTGAATATATAATAATTTAAATGCATCCTGAACTAATCAGAATTATAGAAAAAATGCCCGTACAGATTTTCATTTGCTTATGCTAAAAATCGGCAATTAGCAGAATATTCGAAAAACAATTGGCATTGAAATATAAAGGCATTCCCAGCACTTGTTTAATACGCTTTACAATTGCTTTGGTCATGGGAAGCTTAGTCCTTTCTACAAAACAGATTTCAGGAGAAAAGTATCCGGCTATGGAAACAATTTTTGTAAGTGTAAAAGGCGAGAACCAGTACCGGTGATCGGTATTTATATTTTCAAGATTATTTAATATGTCCTTTATCGTCAGAAGATTAAATACATTAGGCGCAGTAATAATAATACGGTCTACTTTGTTTTTGTACCGTTCTTTTAATTCCCGTAAAAAAGCCACGGGATTGTCCACATGTTCGATAATCTCACCCAACACGATATAATCCCAATGTTTTTCATCGTTTAAAATCAGGTTGTAAGCGGTTTTATCGGGGTAATATACATTATTTATCCTAAGTTTTTCGTTGATAAATTTTACGGCTTTTTTGTTAGTGTCAAGACCTATACATTCGGAAGTCGATTCATTCAGCAATCCATGTAGCCATTTTCGGTTTTTGATTTTTTGCTCAATCAGTGGCAAATGATCGGCACAACCGATGTGTATAACACGTTTATTTTTAGTGATTTCAATGATTTTGTCGATACGTGTCCGATCGGGGTATTTCTCTTTTGAGAAATGAATATCAAGTCCGGCCGAAAAACGTTCGCCACTTATGTATTGGTTTATTTCTTCACTGAATTTCATTTCACACATTGTTTATATTGTTCGTATAATAAATTGCCAATGCTTTCCATGCTGAATTTTTGTCTTGCTACCGCTTTGATTTCTTCGGAATTAAACTCCTGAAAATGGTCGAGCATATAATCAATATTCTGAATGAGCGCATTTTCGTCTCCGGCAGGAATAAGAATGCCGTTACTGTCGTTCACATGTTCCGAAATTCCTCCTACATTGGTGCTGATAAGCGGTTTGCCGCAAAAAAGACTCTCAGCTACCACTACAGGTGAATTTTCGTAATTCGAAAATAAGACAAAGAAATCGGAATTATAAAACCATTCGGCTACTTCCGAAGGAGTTTTTTCTCCGGTGAATTTTAATATCCCGGGTTCAAAATTCAAACTTTGTGCATATTGATAAATTTCATCGAAATCTATTCCATTACCAATGAGCACCAGCTCGAAATCATTCCTTTTTTTCGACAATTCATACGTGGCATTCAATATTCCACGAACATTTTTAGCAAGTTCATCAAAACATGATACATGCAGTATTCTTTTTTTAGTCCGTGGTTGCGGTTTTATTTCAATTGCAAAACAGGGATCAACCGTGTTATTAATAACTGTATAATTCAGATTTTCCAGCTTGTGATTCAACATGGCGGTTCTCAGGTTTTCGGAAACCGGAAAAACAGCTTGAGCATTTTTTACCACAAATTTTGTCAGTTTTTTTCTGAACAAACCCTTGTATGAATTTCGTATGGGCAAGTAGCGCGACCAGTGTTCAGTAATCACGTAAGGCACATTTTTCCATTTTTTATATAAATAAGCTATAAAACCTGTTCGAGTGAGTATATTGGCGTGTACAATATCAGGGGAAAAACCACTTTTATGTACTATCTTAAAACCTATGTGATATGCTTTAAGATAGTTAAAAAACTTGGTGAACATATTTCCTATACCAAGCAGGTTGACCGGATAATAAATAAAGGTTTCGATAATTCCGTTTTCAGCCGACACTGAAATTTGAAAATTTTTCAGGGTTTTATCAGGATGCACATAAAGCACTTCTACATCGCAGTATTTACTTACTGCTTCGGCATGTTTACGAACAAATAAACCAGACATGACATCATTGCGATTCGGATACCAGGCAGATAGGAATAATACTTTCATCATAAACGAAATCAGATTTTACCTACTAAAAAGTCGGGACGAAATTTTTTTAAAATATAATAAGGATGGTTTACAGCACCGAATCCTTTGTAAAAACGGGCAATTCCTTCAATCCTTGATCCTTCGAAATCCAGGATCATATCTGTTCCGGCATTGTTGCAAATAATGTCATCGACCTGCAAAAACATAGCCGATGATTTTTTTCCTTCCGCATTCGAAACCGGTAACAAGTACACGATTCTTTTTCCTGTAACAAATATGCACAAGGCAGAAATCAATTTGTTGTCCGAATTTTTAACTCCAGATAATGCAATTGCATTTTTCGAACTGCCGGTAGTAAGTAATTTTTCCAGTAGTAAACCGTCACTTGAAATAAAGTTTCTTTCGGTTGAATTATAGAAGTTTACAAATTCATCGATAGAAATGTTATGTTGGACGGATAAATTTTGTTTGCGGGCTTTTTCGATGTTCCGGATCGTGTTTTTTGAATATTTTTTATAAATCAATTCGTAATGTTCGTTCAGATTTAAGATATAATTAGGCAATTCGGAAATTTCAGTATTAAAATTATTGTTTTCGTTCAGGTTGATTTCGTAACTATAATAGGGTATTTCTTTGATAAATAACTGAATAATTTCTTCACTGATTTTTTTACTGGAAAAAATTCCCAACTGCTGGGTCAACATTGGTTGCACTATGTAGGGAATCCCGTATTTTCGTTTTACGGTGAGCGGCATTATATATTCATACTCATCGCTTACCAAAGCTTCCCAGTCGGGAGAAACGATGTCGAGATACCACGAAAATCCGTAACCTAACTGATTAACTGATAAATTAATGGCATTATCCCATTTTTCGTAGTCGATAGAGTTATGTCGTAAATGACGAATTTGCATAAAAGATCGAATAACATAATTTTTCAACAAAAGTAGGTTTTTTTTACAAATCAAACGATATAATTGTCCTTTTATTTCCTTTTCTGTTTTTATAAGGATGACTTTTATCAAAAACTTTTACTATTTTGTTAAGAATTAATTTGTTTATTTACAAAGAATGCTGTAATTTTGAAAACTCAAAAGCAAAATATTTAATATTATGGCCAAAGAAATAGTATCAAACCCCGGTGCAATGTACAATGCACTTACCAATGGAAGCAAAATTGTCGGTAAAATTGTAGCCGACAGCGATTTCAGAATTGATGGTGAAGTTGAAGGTGAAATTATTTGTAGAGGAAAAGTGATTATTGGACCGAATGGAATATTAAGAGGTTCTATTTCATGTGTTAATGCGGAAATTGTCGGGACTGTGCTGGGCGATATAATTGTTAGCGATGCATTAACTTTACGGAGTACAGCCAATATCAAAGGGGATGTAAAAACAAAAGTGTTGGTGGTCGAACCTAATGCAATTTTCAATGGTACCTGCTCAATGCGAGATAATGTGAACGTTGAAACGGAATAAATATCAAAAATGAAAAAAATATAAACAAATAACGTTGGAGTCTGTCACTTCGGCGTTTTTTTGTTTTTTGAAAAATCAATAAATTTAATTAAGGTCAGATTTTATGAAATACAAAGCGCTTGTTGTTGAGGAAATTAACGGAGAATTTACTCAGAATATAAAAATACTTGATACCGATTGGTTGCCTCAGGGTGATTTGCTGATTCAGGTGAAATATTCATCCATTAATTATAAAGATGCGCTATCGGCTACCGGCAACAAAGGAGTTACAAAAAACTATCCCCACACGCCGGGTATCGATGCAGCCGGAATAGTTGTTAGTTCGGATTCCGGTTTATTTTCTGCAGGCGACGAGGTTATTGTGTCGGGATACGATCTTGGAATGAATACAGCCGGAGGCTTTGGTGAATATATTCGTGTTCCGGCCGAGTGGGCGGTGAAATTACCCGAAGGTTTAACACTGAAAGAATCGATGATTATTGGAACTGCCGGATTTACTGCCGGAATTTCATTAACCCGTTTAACTGAGCTGGTCAAACCAGCCGATGGAAAAATAATTGTTACCGGCGCTACTGGCGGCGTAGGTTCGGTGGCTCTTTCTCTTTTATCTAAGTTAGGTTATCAAACCGTTGCCGTATCGGGTAAAGAAGCTGAATATCCCTTTCTGTATCAATTAGGCGCCGGTGAAATAATCTCCCGTTCCGAATTTCAGGAACCCGAAAAGCGCCCTATCCTTTCCGCCCGATATGCCGGAGGAATTGATACTGTTGGCGGACCGATTCTGGAGAAAATCCTGAAATTACTTAATCCGTTGGGAGCCGTAACCACATGTGGCAGCGTGTCGTCCACGCAGTTGAATATGACTGTCTTTCCGTTTATTTTACGTGGAATTTCATTGATAGGCATATCGGCACAAAATTACCCCACGCATCTGCGCCGGATATTGTGGAACAAATTGGCAAAGGAATGGAAACCTGATCATTTGCTCGAACTTTACAACGAAATCACATTAGACGAAGTGAAATCGGCTATCGAATTGATTTTACAGGGAAAACTGAAAGGCAGAACAATTATCAGATATTAGTTGTTGGTTCTCATGAATGAAAGGAAGCAAAATTCTTAAACTTATTTTTAAAATAAACGCTTTCATTAATCAAAAAAAAATTGCAATTTTGCATCTTGTTTTTGTAAATATTTTGTTTCAATACATTAACCTTTCTCCCGAATGGCATTAGCGAATGAGAATTATTTAAAAACTCCTGAAATCTATTGTTTTGACGAAATAGAGAAGCGTGTTAATGCCTATAAAGTGCTGCATCCCGGCATAAAAATTATTCGCCTCGGCGTAGGTGATGTAACCCGTCCTTTACCTAATGAAGTAATACAAGCTATGCATGCCGCCATCGACGAAATGAGGCAGCCTGCTACATTCCGCGGTTACAGTCCGCCCCAGGGGTATGATTTTCTCATAGATAAAATTCTGAAAGATTATCGGGCAATAGGGGTGCATCTCGATAAGGAAAGCGTTTTTATAAACGATGGCGCCAAATCGGATATAGGCAATATCGGGCATGTGCTTGGACGCGACAATATTATTGCCATTGCCGAACCGGTATATCCCGTGTACGAAAATGCAACGATAATGAGTGGCAGGGCAGGAGTGTTGAATGATGATGACCAGAAGTGGAGCAATGTAGTCTATCTTAAATGCACCGAAGAAACAGCCTTTATTCCTGAATTACCTTCCGAAAAAGTTGATATTATTTATATTTGTAATCCCAACAATCCTACAGGAACTACGCTGAATAAGACAGAGCTAAAACGTTGGGTCGATTACGCCATCGAGCATGAAAGTATTATCGTTTACGATGGCGCTTACCAGGCGTATATTACCGAACCCGATGTTCCTCATAGCATTTACGAAATAAAAGGGGCTAAAAAAGTGGCTGTTGAAATAAGAAGTTATTCAAAAACGGCAGGATTTACCGGATTACGATGTGGTTTCTCTGTTTTTCCTTCCGAATTGATGGTTTATACGCAAATGGGTGAAAAAGTACCGTTGATCAAACTGTGGAGCAGACGAAATGCCAATTATACCAACGGGGTGTCGTATATCGTACAACGTGGTGCAGAAGCCATTTATTCGCGAAAAGGCAAAGCCGAAGTACAGGAATTGGTTAATTATTACCTGACTAATGCCGCTATAATTCGTGAAGAATTACTGAATGCCCATTTAAAAGTGTTCGGCGGAGTGAGTTCACCTTATGTATGGTTTAAAACACCCGATAATCAACCTTCGTGGAAGTTTTTTCAGCAGTTGCTTTACGAATTTCAAATTGTAGGAACTCCAGGAGTTGTTTTTGGACAGTCGGGTGAAGGATATATGCGTTTTACAGGATTTAGCAGTCGCGAAGGCACCTTGCAGGCTATGGACAGGTTGAGGGGTAAGTTGTAACCCATCAGGGTATGATAGAATGGACTGATTTGGTTATGTCCGCTCCGCAATTCGGAACGGTGGGACATTGAACACGAACTTTTCAGTTGCTTTGTTTTTGAATTATAAATCGTAAATTATATAAATTTATTATGTGTGGAATTGTAGGTTATATCGGTAAGCAACAAGCTTATCCAATTTTGATAAAAGGTCTTCAGCGACTTGAATATCGTGGATACGACAGCGCAGGGATTGCTTTAATACATAACGAAAACCTGAATGTTTACAAAACAAAAGGGAAAGTCGCTGATTTAGTCCGGTTTGCCGAACAACAAGATATACAGGGAACCATCGGGATTGCTCACACACGTTGGGCAACACATGGCGAACCCAACCAGGTAAATGCGCATCCGCATTATTCCCAGTCTGAAGAATTAGCTTTGATTCATAACGGAATCATCGAAAACTATGCTGTTCTGAAAGAAGGTTTGAAAGAACAAGGATTCACTTTTAATAGCGAAACCGATACCGAAGTATTGATTCAACTGATTGAATACGTGAAGAAATCAAATAATGTTGATTTAACTACCGCAGTTCAATTAGCGCTAAATCAGGTCGTAGGCGCTTATGCCATTGCTATTATCGAAAAAGGGCAACCCGATACAATTGTTGCGGCGCGTAAAGGTAGCCCGCTTGTGGTGGGAATTGGAGAAGACGAATTCTTTCTGGCTTCGGATGCAACTCCTATCATTGAATTTACCAATCAGGTAGTTTATGTAGGCGATGAAGAAATAGTTACCCTGCATCGTGGTAAAGAACTGAAAATTAAAACAATTTCAAATGTTGAGAAAACGCCTGAAATTATAAAACTCGAAATGACTTTGAGCCAGCTCGAAAAAGGCGGTTATCCGCATTTTATGATCAAGGAAATCTTTGAGCAACCCAAAACGTTGAGCGACAGTATGCGCGGGCGTGTAAATGTAGAAGAAAACAACATTACCCTTTCGGGATTTATTGACAACAAAGAAAAATTCCTGAACGCTAAACGAATTATTATCACTGCCTGCGGAACTTCGTGGCATGCCGGTTTAATTGGCATGTATGCGATAGAAGAGTTTGCCCGGATTCCGGTGGAAGTGGAGTATTCCTCTGAATTCCGGTATCGTAAGCCGGTTATCAACAAGGATGATATAGTGATTGCCATTTCACAATCGGGAGAAACAGCCGATACATTGGCTGCAGTTGAGTTGGCAAAATCCAAAGGCGCTTTTATTTTCGGAATTTGCAACGTGGTAGGGGCATCAATCCCGCGCAATACCGATTCGGGCTGCTACACACATGCAGGGCCCGAAATAGGCGTTGCGTCGACCAAAGCATTTACGGCTCAGGTTACTGTGCTTACTATGCTGGCCTTGATGATAGGGCATGAAAAAGGAACCCTGTCCGACGAACAATACCTGAGAACTGTTCAGGAATTAGGCAGAATACCTGAAAAAATAAAATATATTCTCAACCAGAACGATGCCATTGCGCAGTTTGCCAAAACATTTACTTATGCGCAAAACTTCATTTATTTAGGTCGTGGATATAATTTTCCTGTGGCTTTGGAAGGAGCCTTGAAACTGAAAGAAATTTCGTATATCCATGCCGAAGGTTATCCGGCAGCCGAAATGAAGCACGGACCGATCGCTTTGATCAGTCAGGAAATGCCTGTGGTGGTGATTGCTACAAGCGCCGGATTGTACGAAAAGGTAGTAAGTAATATTCAGGAAATCAAAGCCCGAAAGGGGAAAATAATCTCTATAGTTACCGAAGGCGATGTGGTTGTAAAGAATCTTTCGGATTACACCATTAGTATTCCCGATACCGAAGAATGTCTGGTGCCGTTATTGGCTGCCATACCATTACAGTTAATGGCTTATCACATAGCTGTTGTAAAAGGTTGCGACGTCGATCAGCCGCGCAATCTTGCCAAATCGGTAACCGTGGAATAAATATATCATATAGAGCCCCTTCGCATTTGCGGCGGGGTTTTTAATTTAAAATATGTTTGAAGTTTGAAAGGTTTAAGCGGTTAATGTTCATGTACTCAAAAGTCATTCCTTGCTCATTCATTTTCAAATTCCTTAATAAACATAACATCAAACTCTCAAACATCAAACTTCTCAAACTTTTGTTTTTATGTGCGGAATAGCAATGGTTAGGCTGCTAAAGCCTTTGGATTATTATCAGGAAAAGTACGGAACCTGGCAGTATGGTCTGCAAAAAATGTACTTATTGATGGAAAAACAGCACAATCGCGGGCAGGAAGGCGCCGGATTGGCAACGCTAAAGCTGGATATGCCTCCGGGCGAAGAATATATCTGGCGCGAACGGGTGGAAGGTAAAAATGCAATCCAGGATATTTTCGCAATAATCAACGGAACACTTGCCAAAACTCCTGCCGATGTTTTTTTAAATGCCGATAAAGCAAAACTTCAATTGCCATTTGCCGGAGAGCTGTATTTGGGACATTTACGCTACAGTACAACAGGACACAGCGGTTTGTCTTATGTTCATCCATTCCTGCGCCGGCACAACTGGAAAAATCGTACCATGGTGCTTGCCGGTAATTTCAACCTAACCAATGTGGATGAGCTGTTCGAACATCTGACCCTGAAAGGTCAACATCCACGCGATAAAGGAGATACGTTTTTGATGTTGGAATCGCTTGGTTTTAAGCTCGACAAAGAAGTCCAGAAAGAGTATGATAAACTCAAACTGCGTTATACCAATGATTTGGTTATAACGAAAAAAATAGAAGAAAATCTCGATATTGCTTCATTCATCCGCAAGTCGGAGAAAATGTGGGATGGAGGTTATGCTATATGCGGTATGCTGGGCCACGGTGATTCATTTGTTTTTCGCGATTCAAAAGGCATTCGCCCTGCGTTTTATTATGCAAACGATGAGATTGTTGTAACTGCTTCCGAGCGTCCTGTAATTCAAACGGCTATGAATATAAAAGAAGAGGATGTTCATGAATTGCAACCCGGTGAAGCTATGATTATCAAAAAAGACGGAACAATAAAATTTGAAACAATACGTCCGGCTTCCGACGATTTAAGGAAATGTTCTTTCGAGCGAATTTATTTTTCGCGGGGTAGCGATATCGATATTTACAAAGAACGTAAGAAGTTAGGGGAATCATTGGCTCAACCCATCCTGAAATCCATTGCCAACGATGTTGAAAATACAGTTTTTTCGTTTATTCCCAATACAGCCGAAGTGGCTTTTTATGGAATGACTGACGGTATAAAAGATGTTACACAAAAACAAATTCGCATAGAAAAAGTGCTGATTAAAGACATAAAATTGCGTACATTTATTTCTACCAATAACGAACGTGATGATTTGGCAACGCATGTTTACGACGTAACTTATGGATCGATCCGGCGTGGAAAGGTCGATAATCTGGTGGCTATCGACGATTCCATTGTGCGTGGTACTACGCTGAAACAAAGTATCCTGACTATTCTTAACCGGCTTGAACCCAAGAAAATAGTGATTGTTTCATCTTCTCCGCAAGTTCGTTTTCCCGATTATTATGGAATAGACATGGCTCGTATGAACGAGTTTTGCGCTTTCCGCGCAGCCATTCAGTTATTGAAAGATACTGGTCGTCAGTCGGTTATTGATGAAGTTTACCGCAAATCCAAAGCGCAGGAAAATTTGCCTAAAGAGCAGGTAGTTAATTATGTAACAGAAATTTATGAGCCATTCACACAAGATGAAATATCGGTGCAAATAGCCAAAATGTTAACTCCATCAGAAGTGGATTGTCCTGTTGAGCTGGTATATCAAACCATTGCCGGTCTTCACGCGGCTTGTCCGAATCACAAAGGGGACTGGTATTTCACCGGCGATTATCCTACTCCAGGAGGCAATCGGCTGGTTAATAGAGCTTTCGTAAATTATTACGAGGGAAAAGAAATATAAAAGATTACAAATTACTGCGATAGATGCGTGAATTTGATTATAAAAAAGGTAACTACTTTATTTTACTCCTGAAAAAATAATTTTATCTGTCTATCAATTTCGCATTGGCAGGCTGGTATCTTTCTCCGTGGAGCGTTATTTTCGAAGTGGCTTCTTCTATCTGTTTTAAATCGTCGGCAGTCAGTTCCACATCTACCGCACCGATGTTTTCGTTGAAGCGTTCAGGGTTAGTAGTTCCCGGAATTGGTACAATCCACGGTTTCTGAGCCAGCAGCCATGCAAGTGCTATTTGCGCGGGAGTAGCTTCTTTTTCAGTTGCGATATTATTCAGCAAATCTACCAAAGCCATATTGGCAGTCCTGTTTTCAGCATTAAAACGGGGAACTGAATTTCTGAAATCGTTGCTTGCAAAGGTTGTTTCGGCTGTGATTTTACCGGTCAGAAAACCCCTGCCAAGGGGGCTGAAAGGCACAAAGCCAATTCCCAGTTCTTCGAGTACAGGCAGGATCTCTGCTTCCGGTTCACGCCAGAAAAGCGAATATTCACTTTGGAGCGCAGTAACAGGTTGTACGGCATGTGCTCGTCGTATGTTTTTTACACCGGCTTCCGACAATCCAAAGTATTTAACTTTACCTTCCTGAATTAAATCCTTTACGGTTCCTGCCACGTCCTCAATCGGAACATTGGGGTCAACACGGTGTTGATAAAGCAGGTCAATGGTATCTGTTCTCAACCGTTTCAAAGAAGCTTCCACCACCTTGCGGATATGTTCGGGACGACTGTTTAGTCCATTAGCTATTCCTCCTACATCAAAACCAAATTTGGTAGCGATTGCCACTTTGTTGCGAAATGGAGCCAATGCTTCACCCACCAGTTCTTCGTTGGTATAAGGTCCATATACCTCGGCTGTATCAAAAAAAGTGATGCCGCTTTCCACCGCTTTGCGGATTAACGCAATCATTTCCGATTTGTCGGCCACAGCGCCATAAGAGAAACTCATTCCCATACAGCCCAGTCCGAGGGCAGATACTTCTAATCCGCCGGTACCTAATTTTCTTGTTTTCATAATTTCTTATTTGAGTCTACTCCAAAAAGTGTATTTGATAATTTAATGATTCATAACTGACTGAATATTAATTGATTTTTGTCGGATCGTCTAAAAAAGGATTTTTTGGAGCGGACTTGCACATTTATTTATTGGTGATTTTATATTCAGTTTCATTTAAATAGTGTCTGCAAGAAAACGCCAATCTCTGCGTTGCGCTCGCAGCAAAAACTACTCATTTACCAGAGTAAACTCCGTGTTTTCGCTGCTTCGTGCGCCTTGACCTTGACGTTTTCTTATCAAACACCGAGTTTTCTTTCTGACACTAAATAATCGTTTTCTACATCGCAAAATTAAAACAAAAACCACAGAAAATAGTTGTCCTTGTGGCTCAAATAAATTTGACGATTGGTTCAAAACATCTTTATCAGTTCGAGCAGAAGAAAGATGAAAGAACGTAGACATAAGAGCAAATCAGTCGACCCAAAAAACAAATCCCTCGTTAAGTAGTGTTTGCAAGAAAACATCGAGTTTTCTTTCTGACACTAATTAATTCTTTCAGACAGCAGTTAATCAATAATTTATATGTTTATCTGCTATTTTTTGCCATCTCTACATTGCAAAATAGATTTTTTATAGTAATTTTGCGCCAAAATAATTGTACATGGAGGCGTTTTACAGCACACACACCTATTTAGTCGAACACGTTCAATCTCCCATACGCAGGCAGTTGATGGACGAGATAGACTGGACGCACCGCCTGATCGGGATTAAAGGCAGTCGTGGGGTTGGAAAAACAACTTTTTTACTTCAATACGCTAAAGAAAAGTTTGGCGCAAGTCGTTGTTGTTTATACATAAATTTCAATAATTTTTATTTCACACAACACAGCTTAGTTGAATTTGCTGAAAAATTCTGTAATCAGGGCGGTAAGACCTTGCTGATAGACCAAACTTTCAAATACGAAAACTGGTCGAAAGAATTGCGTGAATGTTACGACCGGTTTCCTGATTTACACATCGTGTTTTCAGGTTCGTCGGTTATGCGATTGATACAGGACAATACAGATATTCAAGATATTGTGGCATCATATAATTTACGGGGCTTTTCGTTTCGTGAATTTCTGAATCTGAAAGCCGATATATCGCTCAAATCGTATACCTTAAATGAAATCATTCACAATCATGTTCAGATAGCACAGGAAATATGTAGCCAGGTAAAACCGCTCGATTATTTTCCGGCTTATTTGCAATACGGCTTTTATCCTTTTTTCCTTGAAAACAGGAATTTTTCCGAAAACCTGTTGAAAACCATGAACATGATGCTTGAGGTGGATATTTTGCTGATCAAACAAATTGATTTAAAATATCTTTCGAAAATCAGAAAGTTACTCTATATATTGATGAACAACGCTCCTGCCGGTCCAAATGTAAGTCAGTTAAGCGTGGAAATTGAGACTTCGCGGGCGACTATCATGAATTATATCAAGTATTTGAAGGATGCGCGTTTATTAAATTTGCTTTACGCCGAAGATGAAGATTTTCCGAAAAAGCCAAGGCAAATCTACGTACAAAACACCAATTTAATGTATGTGGTGAGTCAGGGTGCAATTGACAAGGATGCCGAACGTAAAACATTTTTCTACAACGCATTGCATGCCAAACACAAAGTAAACGCAAGCCGGTACCAAAACGATTTTTGTATCGATCACCAATATCATTTTAAATGCGACAACAATCATCAACATAAAAGCACATCGAAATTATATTATGCTGTTGATGAAATAGAAACAGGAAATAAAAACGAAATACCGTTGTGGTTATTCGGGTTTCTGTATTGAAAAAACCGGTCATTGGTACCCAATGGAGGCTTAAAAGAAATTAAGTAAACAAAAAATATAATTACAAACAAAAAAATGGCAAAATCTAAAAAATTTTTAACCTGTGATGGTAACCAGGCAGCTGCACATATTGCTTATATGTTCAGTGAAGTAGCTGCGATTTATCCTATCACGCCTTCGTCGACTATGGCAGAATATGTTGACGAATGGGCTGCTACCGGCCGAAAAAACATGTTCGGCGAAAAGGTACAGGTACAGGAAATGCAATCGGAAGCCGGAGCTGCTGCAGCTATGCACGGCTCGTTACAAGCCGGTGCATTGACTTCCACATTTACAGCATCTCAAGGCTTATTGCTTATGATCCCCAATATGTATAAAGTTGCCGGTGAATTACTTCCGGGTGTTTATCATGTTTCGGCGCGTGCATTGGCTTCACATGCTCTTTCTATCTTCGGCGATCACCAGGACGTCATGGCTGTTCGTCAGACCGGATGTGCCATGTTTGCTACCGGTTCAGTTCAGGAAGTTATGGATTTGGCGGCTGTGGCTCATCTTGCTTCCCTCAAAACACGCGTTCCTTTCGTTCATTTTTTCGATGGTTTCCGTACCTCTCACGAAATTCAGAAAATAGAAGAAATCGATCAGGATGCTGTGATTGGTTTACTCGACCAGGATGCCTTGAAAGCATTCCGCAAGCGTGCGTTGAATCCTGAAAACCCTGTTGTTCGCGGTACTGCGCAAAACCCTGACATTTACTTCCAGGCGCGCGAAGCCTGCAATCCTTTTTACGATGCAATTCCTGCCGTAGTTGAAGAATATCTTGGCAAATTAAGCGAAATCACCGGTCGTAATTACGGTTTGTTCGATTATTACGGAGCTCCTGATGCCGACCGTGTGGTTGTGGCTATGGGCTCGTCAACGGAAGCTATCCGCGAAGGCATTGATTACCTAACTGCCAAAGGCGAAAAAGTTGGTTTGATTTCGGTACACTTATATCGTCCGTTCTCGGCTAAACACTTCTTGTCGGTAATGCCTGAAACCGTAAAACGTGTTTGTGTGCTCGACCGTACCAAAGAACCGGGTGCAGGTGGCGAACCATTGTATCTCGATGTAAAAGACGTATTATACGGATCAGAAAATCAACCCTTGGTTGTAGGCGGACGTTACGGACTTTCTTCTAAAGACTTTACACCGGCGCAGGTATTGGCGGTTTACCAGAACCTGGCTTTGCCTTCGCCACGTAACGGGTTTACCGTGGGTATTGTTGACGATGTAACTTTCACTTCACTTCCACTCGGCGAAGAAATTCCTATGGGTGGCGAAGGAACTTACGAAGCTAAGTTCTATGGTTTGGGAGCCGATGGCACTGTGGGCGCCAACAAAAACTCGATCAAAATCATTGGCGATAATACCGATAAATATTCTCAGGCATATTTTGCTTACGATTCGAAAAAATCGGGAGGTTTCACCTGTTCTCACCTTCGTTTCGGAAACACGCCTATCCGTTCGACTTATTTAGTTACAACTCCCGACTTCGTGGCTTGTCATGTGCAGGCTTACCTTCGTTTGTATGATGTAACCAAAGGGTTGAAGAAAAACGGCACTTTCCTCCTGAACACCATTTGGACTCCGGAAGAAGTGAAAAACAACCTGCCAATTAAGATAAAAAAATATTTAGCCGCCAATAATATTACCTTGTATATTATTGATGCAACCAATATCGCTCAGGAAATAGGATTAGGCAACCGTACCAACACCATTCTTCAATCGGCATTTTTCAAAATTACCAACGTGATTCCTTATGAACTGGCAGTTGAAAAAATGAAATATGCCATCGTAAAATCTTATGGTAAAAAAGGAGAAGACGTAATCAAGAAAAACTACGCGGCTGTTGATCGCGGTGGCGAATACAAAATTGTTGATGTTCCTGCCGAATGGGCACACCTGTCCGACGAAGATGAATTAATCAACCTCAATGTTCCTGCTTTCGTAAAAAATATTGTTGTTCCCATCAATGCCCAGGCCGGTGACGATATACCTGTTTCAGCATTCAAAGGACGCGAAGATGGAACATGGATACAGGGAACCACCAAATATGAAAAACGCGGTGTAGCTGCCAATGTTCCCGTTTGGAACAAAGACAACTGTATCCAGTGCAATCAATGCGCCTATGTTTGTCCTCACGCTGCTATCCGTCCGTTCCTGTTGGATGCTGCCGAAGCTGCTAAAGCTCCGTTTGCTGCCGATACCGTGAAAGCCAATGGGAAACAATTTGCCAATATGAGTTTCCGTATTCAGGTGGACGTACTCGACTGTATGGGTTGCGACAACTGTGCCGAAGTTTGTCCGGGTAACAAAAACGGTAAAGCCCTTTCAATGGTGCCTATCGAAACGCAATACGAAAATCAGGACAACTGGGATTTTTGCATGGAAACGGTAAAAACCAAACAACATTTGGTGGATACCAAACTCAACATTAAAAACTCCCAGCTGGCAACTCCGTTGTTCGAGTTCTCAGGCGCTTGTGCCGGTTGTGGTGAAACACCTTATGTGAAATTGGTTACTCAGTTGTTTGGCGACCGTCAAATGGTTTCCAATGCAACAGGTTGTAGCTCTATTTACTCTGCTTCGGCCCCTTCAACTCCTTATACTACCAACGACGAAGGTCGTGGGCCGGCTTGGGCTAACTCATTGTTCGAAGATAACGCCGAATTTGGTCTGGGTATGGTTTTCGCCAACGACAATATGCGCGATCGTCTGGTACGTTTAATGACTGAGGCTATTGCTGAGAATTGTTGTTCTGACGAATTAAAAGGATTGTTTGCCGAATGGATTGATTTCCGCAACGATGCTGAAAAATCGAAAGAACTGGCTGCTAAAATCACTCCGCTGGTTAACGAAATGAAATGCGATAAATGTATTCAGATTGCAGGTTTAACTCAATACCTGATCAAACAATCGCAATGGATTATCGGCGGCGACGGTTGGGCTTACGATATAGGTTTCGGTGGATTGGATCACGTGATTGCTTCGGGCAAAAACGTAAATATCCTGGTACTCGATACCGAAGTTTACTCTAACACAGGAGGTCAGGCTTCAAAATCTACTCCGGTAGGCGCCGTTGCCAAATTTGCCTCTTCGGGTAAAAAAATACGTAAAAAAGACTTAGGTATGATTGCCGCCACTTACGGTTATGTTTACGTAGCCCAGGTAGCAATGGGAGCTAATCAGGCGCAGACCCTGAAAGCCATTCGCGAAGCTGAAGCTTATGATGGACCATCTCTCATAATTGCTTATTCACCTTGTATCAGCCACGGTTTACGTACAGGTATGGGTAAAGCCAACGAAGAACAGAAAAAAGCTGTTGAATGCGGATACTGGCACTTGTATCGCTTCAATCCTGAATTGGAAAAAGAAGGAAAGAACCCAATGCAATTAGATTCGAAAGAACCTCAATGGGATAAATTCCAGGAATTCCTGCAAGGTGAGGTGCGTTACACTTCGTTGATGAAACAATTCCCCGATGAAGCCAAAGAACTGTTCGTGGCCGCCGAAGAAAATGCCAAATGGCGTTATGCAGGCTACAAACGAATGTCCACTATAGAATACTAAATTCAACTCACCTTTTCCGCCGGAGACTTAACTTTCAGGGGTGAAAGCTAAATATCGAAAAAAGACTGTTCATTTCCGGACAGTCTTTTTTTTGACTACTCAGCACCCTAATAAATTTG
>DIFH01000083.1:2406-5784 GCA_002427615.1 Paludibacter sp. UBA5753 | reverse complement strand
TCCGGTACGACATTGAAAGTGTTTGCCCATCAGGGTAAACCGTTTCAGAAAAATTGTATGTATAAAATACCAGTCCATAAAATACATTTCCGCTGTTTGAATACACAAAACGCGAAGGAACTTTTTCGAGGCTAATTTCAAGTCTTTTGTCGCCCAAATGTTTTTGCAACTGGAACTCGACTGCTTTTTCCTGTAGAATACCGGCAAATACATTGGCAAAATACTGGCTGCTTATCTCGCAACTCATCGAATTTTTCCAAACCCATAAAACAATGGCAGGGATAAAAAAAAATTTATCCTTTTTCACATTTACTAACGAATCCGATTCCACCAACGAATCCATTTTCAGCGTCAGATTGCTGGTATTATGAAATTTTGTTTCAGGTATTCCACTTTCGATTTTACTTTTTACAATTTTCGTTAATTGTTTAGTAGACATACAACCCGAAAAAAACAAAACCAATATAAAAATAAAAACAAATTGCTTAGGCGATTTTAACAACATTTTTTGTTCGGTTTAAACGGTTTACTTTATTGTAACTACTCAGCGCCCTTTATTCTTATATCCTTTTGATTTTCAATTCGACTTTGTCGAACTGAAAATCGAAAGGAGGAGGAATTGTTTCATTATCCCCCAGTTACGCTTCGCTTACTGGGGGTTATTCATATTTAGCCCTGTCGGAGCAAAGAGTTTAAACACACAACAATCAACTAAATGGCTGAATATTATCAAATTTATGAGGGTGCTGAGTGGTTACTCTTTATTTTTATTCAAGATATAAATAATCGCAATGAATCAATGGCTTTTGATTCTTTTTCCCTGCAATTTCCCGTGCTTTATCGCTGTTGTATTGCGCTTTGCCTACTCCGAGAGAATGACCGGTATGGTCAATAATTTTTACAATATCATCTTTCTCAAATTCACCTGCAATGGCTGTAACGCCAACAGGCAAAAGACTCACCGCTTTTTCGCCGGTTAAAGCCAATGCCGCGTTTTCGTTCACATGAATCTCGCCCTTGGCAAAGCCTTCGCTGTGGGCTATCCATTTTTTCACACTCGAAACTTCTTCGGTCGAAGCCACAAAACGGGTGCAAACCACATCGTCTTTTTTATCGAGTAAACGTATTAATATGTTGTCAATCTTTCCATTGGCAATAAAAACATCAATACCTTCGTCGGCAATTTTTTGGGCAATGGCTATTTTTGTACTCATCCCTCCACGACCGAAAGTGGATTTAGTGGTTTGAATAAAATCCGAAATATCCTGTCCCTTTTCAATCTGACGAATCACTTTCGACTCGGGATTCGAAGGCGAGCCATCGAAAATTCCATCAATATTGCTCAAAATAATCAACGCTTCCATGTCCATCATCGAGGCAATTAACCCCGAAAGTTCATCATTGTCCGTAAACATCAACTCCGAAACAGAAACCGTATCATTCTCATTGACAATGGGAATCACCTTATTATCGAGCATTACCTGCATGCAATTCCGTTGGTTGAGATAATGCCGCCGGCTACCGAAATTTTCTTTCATCGTGAGTACCTGACCGACCGTAATGCCGTGGTCGCGAAACAAATCCCAGTAATGATTAATCAGCTTAGCTTGTCCGACTGCCGAAAAAAGTTGGCGTTGATCCACTACATCCATCTTTTTGTTGATACCCAGAATGCTACGACCCGAAGCCACTGCGCCCGACGAAATCATAACAATTTCAACGCCCTTTTTATGCAAAACGGCTATCTGATCGACTAATGCCGACATGCGCGTAATATCCAGCGTCCCGTCCTCACGGGTCAATACGTTACTGCCGATTTTCACGGCTATTTTTTTGAATCTTAAAGACATTTCTTATAACAAGTTTGAGGTTTGTCTCGCCTTTGTCGAGATGAAGTTCTGAGTTGTTATATCCTCACATCCCCCAACTCGCCTTTTGGAGATTAGGGATTTTATTTTTCGCCATACACTACATGTAATAGTGTTGTACCAACAGCATACAAGGTGTTTTTATCAATATTATCCATTGTGTCATTTGTTGTATGCCAATAACTTCCAAAACCGTGTTCTGAATTTGGATTATATTGAATAATGTCTATGCTTGGAATATCTGCAATTTTATTCACATATAAATGATCGTCTGTAATTCCGCCTCCTTGTTTATCGACAAAATATTGTCCAAAACCAAGTTGAGATGCTGTCGACCAAACCTTATTTACTATATGCGCCGCATAGTACATCGATATCTGTTCTTTGTAAAATGTTGCACCCGGAGCGCCAACCATATCTAACAAAATGCCATACTTTGCTTTATAATCGGGCACATGCAGATTTTTTGCCCAATACTGCGTCCCCAAACACCACGAATCCTCTGAATTTCCCGTAAAACTTTCGGGAGCTCCGTAATCTTCTGCATCAAAAAAAATAATGTCTACTCCTATTTTCGGCTTATTCAGTCCCAACTGTCTGGCCATTTCCAATAAAATACCCACGCCACTCGCGCCATCATTCGCTCCTGAAACTGGTTTTTCATAGTTTGCCGGATTCGGATCGTGATCGCTCCATGGACGCGTATCCCAATGTGCAAAAAGCAAAATACGTGTTTCGTTCTCAGGATTGAAAGAAGCTATAATATTCACTGCATGCAGTATTTTCCCATCAAAGGCTTCTAAATCGGCACGCTGTTCAACAACTGCTGCGCCAAATTGCTTTAAAGTAGCCGACAAGTAGCCGGCACAAAGCTTATGTTCGGGTGTATTGGGAACCCTGGGTCCAAACGCAACCTGTGTTTTTACATATTGATAGGCAGAGTCGGCATTAAAAGAAGGAATATTCAACACTTCAGCGCTTTCCTGGGTTTTCACGGCCTGTTTACATCCACATAACACAATAACCGAAAATAATAAAATGTATATTTTTTTCATGTTTAATCAAATGAACAACAAACTTACATAAAAATATATGATTTATAAGCGGGTCCAATAAAAATCTTGAAAGATTTATAAAGGTAACCTTTATAAAAATCAAGACCACCGCCGCTGAAAGTTCTGCAAAATTGTTTAATCATCAGCTAATTAGGGTCTGCTGAGAAACTGTTTCATGCCACGGAATGGCTAAACCTGCCTGCGGCAGGCAGGTTTAGACACTCCTTGGCAAAGAGTTTAAATACATAATAATCAACTAAATGGCTAATTTTAATCAAATTTATTAAGATGCTGAGTAGTTACATAAAAAGACTATAAATTCCGTTTTTTAATAAAATCTTTTATCTTTGCATGCTGACCTTAAACCTATTTCTTTGTTTTTGAAAAAAGAAATAAAAAATCTAAATTTAATAATTTTTAAAAACAAAACGGACAATAATTACATATCAATGATT
>DIFH01000083.1:2186-2368 GCA_002427615.1 Paludibacter sp. UBA5753 | reverse complement strand
AAACAGGTTGTAAAACATATTTTTTGACTTGTTTGCTTCAATATTTCGATGTTTCTTTGCAACCGTTAACTAAACAACACAATCTTTTTTATACCTTAAAAAACTAATACCTATTGAAACGCGAGACTTTGTGAAAAGTCTCGCGTTTTTTGTATTCCTACCTAACCTGGACAAGCCAGAAC
>DIFH01000083.1:0-2157 GCA_002427615.1 Paludibacter sp. UBA5753 | reverse complement strand
TTGAATATTGTGCCAGAAAATACACGAATTTGAAAGATAAGGCACTAATATTTATTGCGCAAATTTCTATATTTGTGCATAAAGAGGTTGTGGTTTCGATAAAAACTGCTAATTTTGCGAGGTTTTACTCAAAACCAAAAGAATAGCTGAAGGAAAAATCAGGATAGAATTATTAACCATAAATAATATACAAATGAGTTTTAATATTGTAGTTCTTGCCAAGCAGGTGCCCGACACGCGCAATGTGGGAAAAGATGCCATGAAAGCCGATGGAACGGTAAACCGCGCCGCGCTTCCTGCCATTTACAACCCCGAAGACCTCAACGCGCTCGAACAGGCATTGCGCTTGAAATCAAAAATCGAAGGTGCAACTGTTCAGGTGCTGACTATGGGTCCAGCTCGTGCAGCCGAAATTATCCGCGAAAGCATGTATCGTGGCGCCGATGGCGGTTATCTGTTGAGCGGTCGCGAATTTGCAGGGTCGGACACCCTCGCTACTTCTTATGCGCTGGCATGTGCCATCCGCAAAATAGGCAAAGTGGATATCATTCTTTGCGGTCGTCAGGCAATTGATGGCGATACAGCACAAGTAGGCCCACAGGTTGCCGAAAAATTAGGTTTACCGCAAATTACCTATGCCGAAGAAATTTTGGATTGCTCAGACAACAAAATCATTGTAAAACGCCGCCTCGAACGTGGCGTTGAAATGGTGAAAGGTTCGCTACCCATAGTCGTTACAGTAAATGGTTCGGCTGCTCCCTGCCGTCCGCGTCACGCCAAACTTACCCTCAAATACAAACATGCCGCCACTCCTACCGAAAAACAGGAATCAGGGTCGGATTATACCGATTTGTACAGCTCCCATCCTTATTTAAATATTACTGAATGGGGTGTAAACGATATCGAACACGATATTCAATGGCTTGGACTTTCAGGTTCACCAACCAAAGTAAAACAAATCGAAAACGTGGTGTTTACGGCAAAAGAAAGTAAACGGCTGACTGCTTCGGATATCGAAATCGAAAATCTGATGAAAGAATTGATTGCTAATCACACAATTGGCTAAAGTTCCTCTAAATCTCCCCGAAAGGGAGATTTTTGAAAATAGTGTCATTTAATTATAAATAAATTAACGCACCTCCCGCGTATTTTTCTCCTTGGGAGAATGAAAGGGGGCTTTAATATGAACAACATAATTGTATATCTTGAAATAGAAGACGGCATCATAGGCGATGTGAGTCTCGAACTGCTCACCAAAGGTCGTACTTTGGCCGATCAGCTCAAATGCAAGCTCGAAGCGGTAGCCGCCGGCTATCAGCTTGACAGGATCGGCGAGCAGGTTTTTCCTTACGGCGTTGATACGCTCTACTTAGCCGACGACAAACGGCTGGTTCCTTACACCACATTACCGCATACCTCTTTGCTGGTGAATCTTTTTAAAGAAGAAAAACCGCAAATTGCTTTAATGGGAGCTACTTCCATTGGTCGTGATTTGGGACCGCGCGTTTCCTCGGCTTTGTTCAGCGGGTTGACTGCCGACTGTACTTCACTCGAAGTTGGCGCTTACGAAGACAAAAAACGAGGTAAGGTTTATGAAAATCTACTGTATCAGATACGTCCTGCTTTTGGGGGAAACATCGTTGCAACTATCGTGAATCCCGATTGCCGTCCACAAATGGCAACCGTTCGCGAAGGGGTGATGAAAAAAGAAATCCGCGATGCTAAATTCGTTGGAAAAACAAAAAAACTGGAAGTTGCTAAATACGTTTCAGATACCGATTTTGTAATTGAAGTTATCGAACGTCATATCGAAAAATCGAAAGTAAATCTGAAAACCGCGCCGATTATTGTGTCCGGCGGGTATGGAATGGGAAGCGCCGAGAACTTCAAAATGCTTTACGATCTGGCTGCCGTTCTCGGTGGCGAAGTAGGCGCTTCACGTGCAGCTGTCGACTCAGGCATGGCTGAACACGAACGTCAAATCGGACAAACCGGAACCACCGTTCGCCCGAAACTGTACATTGCCTGCGGTATTTCAGGTCAGATTCAACACATTGCCGGTATGCAGGAAAGCGCCATGATCATTGCCATCAACAACGATCCTCATGCTCCTATCAACCACATTGCCGACTATGTAATCACCGGTGCAGTGGAAGA
>DIFH01000044.1 GCA_002427615.1 Paludibacter sp. UBA5753 | reverse complement strand
TGTAGATGACGGAAGGGTTACGGTACTTTTGAAGCATTGCAGGGGATTGCAATTCTTTCAGGTATATATTAAGCTGATTTTGTCCTGCTTTAATTGCTCTTGGGTTAAACGGTTTTAACTCGTAAATAATGCCATTTTGTATATCAAGGTAATCTATTCGTTTGCCACTTAACAGTCTGAACTCTTTACCAACTTTCCCTGCGTTATAAGCTTTATGCATCTGTTGTCCAAGCTGTAAGCTGGACTTGGTATATTGTGCCCCCGTTTTAGCGGCATTATTGGCTAATGTCTTAGCAATCAAATTTTTTCCTCCGCTCCAGGCTAGTTTGCTTAGACTATAAAGACTTTCGATAGCCATTGCCGTTTCACCGACACCAATAAGATTACTCAGTAAAAAAACACCTCCCTGAGTGTATTCGCTGTTCAAAAAATCAGAATGTGCCTGATAAATGCCCATGTAACTAGCATTTTGTATGTCTCTTACGTGGTCAGGCATTTCAGCTGTCGCTGTTACTTCCGCCAATGGAGCTGAATCATGTGGCTTTCCAAATTGGTCTCCCCCTCGCTGCCGCGCGATTGTATCGCGTGGCAACATGCCTCAAATCAATACAATATCCAATAATCCTTTTCCACCTGTATCATCTATCCATTCAACCACCGCAAAGCTAAAAAATATATTCCCTCAGGATTTTTGAATTTATAATTTCTACTCATTGTAACATTTACTCTTTTGAATTACTATATTTTTATCTGACTTGCCACGCGATACAATCGCGCGGCAGCGGGGGGGGCCGTTGGTTCCCGGCAACGTACGCCAACTTTTAATCAATTAAAGAACATCCGGCAGGACGGGGTTTTTTACACTTGCCCCTAACGGTTACGTATATGAAACGTTTGACATTTCGAAGCACGTTCCTGTCAAGTTACAAGTGACTTTGATACGAGCTGAAATACTCGATAACCACCTGACTGCTAAATGTTTTAAATATGATGTTGGGTGTATGTTGTTTCTTCTTCAAACTCGAATGTCAGCATTTTTCGTTTATCACCAATCTTTTTCTTTTTAAGATTTTCTATATCTACAACTGCTCCAAATTCTATAAATACGTCATAAAATTTTTTGTAATCAACTCCCCAATAAATCATGGCACAAGACATTGGAGCACCTTTTCCAACATCCTTACCGTTTTCAAGAAATTTTAAACGCGTATCGTATAAGAAGCAAATTGCTCTTGCTTGTCCAAAAATACTTTGTTTCCAATGTCCTGTATTAGTTGCAACAGGAACTAAGGCTAAAATTTCTGAACCATATTTATTATGAGTTAATGCACATTTTGCCAACCAACTCTTAATGGTAGTCCCTCGTTCTCTATCTGAGCCATATGGTGGATTCATATAAATAGTTGGATAGTTCCAATCTTCTTTTAATCCGTCATGTTTGGGTAACATAAATTCAGTCTCAGCAGAAACGATAGAATATTCATTTGAACAAGGGTCTAATGCAATTGAGCCACCAAAGAATTTTTTTATGGCAGTTACATATTTTTGTGGTGTACCCCAACTTTGACTTTGTGAATTTACAGTTCGACCAGCGCTCATAGTATCTTCCTCCAATTTTTAGAACGTAACTCTGTAATCTCATTTTTTAAATCTATAATTGTCTTATTATCTGGAGCAATAATATTAAACCATGCTTCAATTTTATTTTGATTTTCTGTGAAATATTTTATCAACGCAGCATCAGAGGCTAAATCCATTTTGACTTTTGTAAATACATTGCGTTTTTTATCAGAAGTATAACTATTTTTAAATGCTTCTTGTACACAAATATATTCAGGAGAAGGATTAAAGATTAAATCATCAATAAATTGGGCAAGACCAAAGTCAGTTAAAAAAATTAGCCAATCATAGGATTGAGAAAGTACTTTTAATTCTTTATTTTGGTTTTCAGCAGTAAACCAATTACCATGATTACTTACAACTCCGACAGTTAAGATAAACTTTTTTAATAATTCAGAATCCGAAGAGTATATTACTTCTTCCATTAATTCAGTATATGGTTTTATGTAAGGCTGATTATTTGAACGGTAAATTATACCATATTTTTCTCCATTATCAGTTCTTATCTTTTGTAAAGAAGAAGCTGTTCTTGCAACGTAAGCGCCTTGTTTTGCTTTTTCAATTGTTTGAGGTCCTTTCGATGTTCCTTCTTCTACACCAACCCTTTTACATTCGAACATTGCATATGGCTTTTGCAGTTGTTCAAAAATGTATAATTCATGATTTTCTTTTCCAAATGATTTGAAGCTCGCTAATAGGAATGTATCCTCTGATTCTGCAATAGAGCAAGCATTTCTAAGAATGTTATGCTTATCAAGTAAATTATTCGTTTTCTTCTCAAATTTTGAAACGTCAAACTGATTATCCAACGCTTTTAAAATTTTAGTTGAAGTTATTGAATTACCGTCATTTGGAATAGTCACTTCAAACTCGTTTATAATTGGGTGAAGCGAATACTCCACATTGTGAGATATTTTCATCATTACCGTATTCAACCAGTCTTCTCTCAATAGAAGTTGAATTGTTAAAACCCCATGTTTTTAACAGGTAATAAGTAATAATCTCTATCATTGTCCCAAGTGCTCTACCCGCAGCTTTCTTTTTATCTTGCGTGTAGTGAAACACCTGTTCTCCAAGTGCATTCTGTAATTTATCTACCGATTCGTAAGTCATATTTCATTTTAAAAAAGTATATGCAAAAATAGAAAAATTAATCTCTACATTCAATTTTTCAGTATGTGAGTTGTCAGCAGGTTCTTAACAATTAAGCCCAACGGTTGCAGCTATAAGAAGTTGGCGATTTCGAAGCACAAAACCCCCGTCCTACCGGATATTGTATTTAAATGTTCAAAATTTCGCGAACGTCTGACGGGATTTGCAATCCCGTCGTAATGTATTTTCAGGATTTTTAATCCGAAATACTTACCGCAGCAAAATATATTTATTGAAGCAAAGATAACTATTTAATCTAAATATTGAACTTATAGGATTGTAAACTTACCTGCGGCAGGTAGTTCCTTATAATACAAGAAACTGGGATCGCAAATCCCTGTGGCAGTACAGGACTTTTATACATCTAAAGAGTATTTCAGAAAGTTCGATGGTTTTTTTGTTTGATTTTGTTCTATAAGTTCTTCAGTTTTAAAATTATTGAGTCCACTGGAATAAGTCCATTTTTACGAAAAAAGGCTAAATGTTCAAAAAGTTATAATTGATATTCAGTGTATTATAGAAACAAAAAAAGCATTAAAAAGGAATGTTTTTGACTTTATACAGTGGACTCAAAGATTAATAATCAGAGCATAGCCGTGAGTTTGCGGATGTTCGCAATGCGTTCGGACAATGTTTTGTCTTGACGTGCCACCTGTATGTTGTACTGTGCTTGCATACGCACAAATGTATCGGCATCTAAACCCAAGGCGGCTTCAATAAGCATGGCAAGTTCAGTATTTACTTGCCGTTTGCCATTTAATACCTCATTGAGTAAGGTATATGAAACCCCTATTTGTGAGGCAAGTCGGCGTTGTGATATTCCGCGATATTCAATTTCGTCTTTCAGTATTTCGCCCGGATGAATGGGGCGGTATGGCAAAATATTATTTGCTATCATGCGTGGGTCAATCCCTTTAATTGTAATCATAACTTTTTTATTTATAATGGTCTGACAATTCTAAAATCTTGCATACAGTAATAATCGGTTCGGTATCACTGCCATTATACGTTATAGTAAATTCAATCCGATATTTTTTTGTTGCTCTTATAGACGAAATGCCATTCTTTTTTCCTTTCAACACTTCATAATTCAGTGATTTATTTCTATACAAGTCTTCAAGTCTTTCAACTTCCTGCAACCAGTAAACGCCTTTCACGTAACCGTCTATAACATCGGGTTGAAAGCGGTGCTTTTTGTCTGTGGTTTTGCCTTTTTCGTATAAGTCCCGCAAGTATTCTTTTTCAAAAGTAACAATCATACCGTCTTATTTGTTGCAAAGATAATTCCTGTTTTCTGAATTCACAAATATGTGAACTAATATTTTTCTTTTTGGCGTAACTTTTTTCTTTTTACCGTCCTACCAAATATTCTTATTAAATGTACAAAGCTCCGCTGACGTCTGAGGTGAACCAACGGTCATAACCGAAAGGAATAATTGCAATCACCTCGTAATATATTATCAATATTTGTCTGCGCAGGGAGGTCCAAAAAATACAAAAACAGGGATCGCCGATCCCTGTGGCAGTACAGAACTTTTATACAGCTGAAGAGTATATCCGGGAGGTCGGGGGCATGGTGTAATGACAAATCTTGCCTTCGCTATGGCGATAGTTTTCCACTAAGCGGTAATCACATCTTCAACAATACTTTAACACAACAGGTTGAGAAAGCTGCAAATTGTTTTAAGTTCTCAGCAAACCCTAACTAACATTATTCCATGAGGGCGATTCACTTACACAAGTAGCGTAGTTACCATCCCCATTTCAGTTTCATAAAAATATTTCTTCCAGGCTCGTAAAAATCAAGTCCACGCGTGTTGAACAGATGATTTTTGTATGCTTTGTCGAGAATGTTATCCACTCCGGCAAAGAGTTGTAAGGCGGTTCGTTTGAGCATGATCGGCATAGAATGAATATCGAAATTAAAAACGGCATACCCTTGTGTCGGAGTCTCGGTTGGAGCTACTTCCGATTGTGTGGCCGCCCAAACCACTGTTAAAGCTGTTTCGAACAATTTTTCCGTCCGATAGTTGAGCGAAGCCAAGCCGTGTGCCGGCGGTATTTGGGGCAAAAAGGTTCCGGCTTTCATATCGCGGGTGTACACATAGCTTGCATTGGTTTTAAACCTGAAGTTATTCGAAATCAACCAGTCGAATTCGAGTTCGGCTCCTGCAAAAAGCGCCTGATCGATGTTCTTGTTTTCAAAAATCAAAGGGGTTGCCGATGTTTTAATTTCTGCTATCAAATCGAAGAGGTAATTGGCAAAGAAGTCGACTTTCAGCAATAATTTATTTTCCGTCAGGGTGTAACTTAAATTGGAATAAAGTCCCTTTTCTGGTTTCAAATCAGGATTTCCCAAACGCACTCCATTTCCCAGATCGATATATTTAAACCTTTCCTCAATAGATGCCACTCTGTATGCGTTTGACAGCGAAAGCGCAATTTTGTGTCGGGCTACCGGACTGTATTCCAAATCAATATGCGCCGAATACGAGAAATCGTGATTTACATCGGCATCGAAAATGACATTTTTTGTAAAAGGGATATTATTTCGTTTCCCATCAATTATTTTATAGCTGAATATCCGGTTGAATGCCGTATCGTTTTTAGTATGTAAATAATCGAGCCTGAGTCCTGCATTCAGGTTCAAATGCCGCGGATCAATCACTTTTTTGTAAAGCGCGAAAAAGCCGACATCAAGCATTTGAGCTTTTGGAGTGGGAATTTCGCCAATCATAGTGGTGTCGGTGCCGAAGTTTATTTTCATACGGCCGGTTTCGGAGTCGCGTAACCAGCTTTCAACGCCCAAAGTAACGGAGTTATAATCGTTGAAATACAAATTGGCTGTTGCTTTTGCACCCGATGTTGTATTTAAACTCGCAGGCAAGGTTAAATTCGCAGCATTAGGTTTTACTTCCACATCGCGACTGATATTTTGCGTGTAAGCTTTAAATCGCAAATCTTTTATCAGATTCGATATACCGGTAAAAATATATTCTCCGCTCAATTGATTTCGTTTTATGGCAGTGTAACGTACTGTGGCTGTTGCAGGAAAGGAGTTTCCTCCGGGAATTCCCACATTCCATGCTTCAAAATGATTATAGTTTATCAATAGTTCCTGGTTGTCGACATATTTCATTCCCCCTTTCAGACCCCACGAAGCATCGTTAAACTGGCTGTTGTTTAGTGTGCCAGCCGGTGTTTTTGTGTCTTTGGCAGTCCGGTAACTGCCATTTACTGAAAGATACCATTTTTTATCCATAAAATTAATATTGCCGGCATTTGTCCACATCTCATTTACGGTGTGAAAACCTGAACTCAATTTCCCCGAAGTTTTGAAAACATTAGAATAACCGGGCCGTTCCGACACAAAATTAACAACTCCACCCATAGCGCCTGTTCCGTACAACACCGAGCCAGCTCCCTTGATGACTTCAATCTTCTCAAGGCCGTTCATATCGACGGTCGAAAGAACTCCGGCAATGTCGGTAGCCGACTGAATTCTATCATGATCGAGCAAAAACAACAATCTTTGCTCGGACATGCCGCGCACGTTCATCGATGTAGCCCAAATGCCATCGCGCGAAAGCCAAATTCCCGTTTCGTTTTGCAAGGCATCAGCCGGCGTTTTAAAGTCGTGTACTTCAAGTGTCTTTTTATCAACCGAAACATAAGGTAATGATAAATTGCCGGCTGCGATACTGTAAACAGTAATTTCTTTTATATCCCTGTGTTGAATTGAATCGTTAGGCGCGGCTAACGGCAGGGATGGAGTATTCAACGCGGCGCTTAAAATGAGTGAAAATGCGAATGAAGTCATCGTTTCAGTAGTTTTGTTTATTAAATTCAAGACAAAAGTAAATAAAATTGACGTAGAAATATTATCAAAATGAAACATGATTGATTTCGATTGCGTTAAAAATGCGGAAATATACAAACATAGCCAAGATTTTTTTCATAAAACTGAAATGCGTATTGAATTTCTTTTAACTTTGCAGATTATTTGTTGTGTTTTTTATATCATTTATCTGTCATCTCAATAATAAAATCATGGATACATTGAGTAGTGAAAAGTCGAAAACCATTGGCATATTTAACGACAGTTTTCCTCCGATTATGGATGGTGTGGCAGTGGCTACCCAAAACAGTGCGTATTGGTTGTACCGAATGAATCAACCGGTTTGTGTTGTAATCCCCAGGATTCCGAATTATACCATTGACGAACCTTATCCCGTTTACCGTTATTCTTCATTGCCCCTGATTTCACGTCGTCCATACCGATTGGGGTTCCCAAAAATCGATCTGGCGTTTCAAAATACGCTTGACAAAATTCCTTTCGGATTAGTACACGCTCATTGTCCATTTTCTTCGGGATATTTAGCCTTGCGCGTTGCCAAGAAAAAGAAAGTACCTTTGGTTGCTACCTTTCACTCTAAATACAGGGACGACTTTGAACGATTTGTTCACAACAAACGAATAGCCAAATTGATGACGAATGAAGTAATTCAATTCTTCGAAAAGGCCGATGAAGTATGGATTCCGCAAGCGGCGGTAGAAGAAACCATCCGGGAGTACGGTTTCAAGGGAAAAGTAGTGGTTGTAGAAAACGGGAATGATTTTGCAGGGATGGATTCAATTGAAAAATTCAAGCATGAATCGCGTGATTTTCTGAAAGTTAAGGAACACGTACTGGTTTTTTTATTCGTAGGCCAACACATTTGGGAGAAAAATACAAAACTGATTATCGATGCGTTGAGTTTGATAAAAGAGTTGCCTTTTAAAATGTATTTCGTCGGGACGGGCTATGCGGCCAATGATATGAAACAAATGATAACTGATTATGGCCTGGATGATAAAACAGAATTTAAAGGGTTGATTCTCGAACGTGAATTAATTAAAAAGTATTATGCTGCTGCCGATTTATTCTTATTTCCCTCCATTTACGATAATGCGCCTTTGGTGGTGCGCGAAGCAGGAGCTTTGCAAACTCCGTCTGTGCTTGTAAAAGGCTCGACGGCATCCGAAATTATTACCGATAATCTGAATGGATTTTTAATAGAAAATTCGGCTGAATCGCTTGCAAACAAAATAAGAGAACTGGCTGCTCAGCCTTTACTGATAAAGAACGCAGGCGCAAACGCAGCTCATACCATTGCCCGCTCGTGGCAGGATGTTACCGCCGAAATTTACGACCGCTATCGTTTTTTGATGCAAAGAAAAGCTAAATGAAACAAAAGAAAATTCAGAAAACGAATGATAATCCCTTTAAATTATCCCGGATTTTAATTCCTGTTATCATCGGTGTTGTTGTTATTGCCGGATTGTTTCTGGGAGAGTTTGATACTGATACGCTGGCGAATATCAGTTTTACTTTTACCAGTGTTGTCTACATTATATTTGCATTTTTGCTTATGTTTGGACGGGATTTTGGCATGGTTTGGCGTTTCAGGTTGTTGACTGATAAAGACTTATCCTGGCGGCAGGCTTTTAATATCCATGTTTTGAGCGAGTTTACTTCAGCGGTAACCCCTTCGGCGATAGGAGGCTCGGGTTTGGTGGTTTTATTTATGAATAAAGAGGGAATCGGTGTCGGGCGAAGCACTGCTATCATGTTCGTCGGATTGTTGATGGACGAGTTGTTTTTTGTTATTATCTGTCCGCTTTTTTTTCTTTTTGTTCCCATGAATGAATTGTTCAATGCTACATCGTTAATAACATCCACTATCGGCGTGGTTTTCTGGACTGTGTATTCGGCCTTATTCATTTGGACGCTTGTTCTTTATATAGGATTGTTTCATCGTCCCGATTTAATTGCCAAACTTGTACAATTAGTTTTTAAGTTGCCTTTCTTGCGAAAATGGCATTCGGAAATTGCCACTTTCGGCGAACATATTATAGAGTCGTCAAAAGAAATAAGTAAGAAATCAATAGGTTTCTGGTTGAAAATTTTCGCCACAACCACTCTTTCCTGGTCTTTGCGTTTTCTGGTAGTGAATGCTTTGTTTATGGCATTTGCACATGTTCAGAGTCATTGGGTGATTTTTGGACGCCAATTAATGTTATGGATTGTTATGGTCGTAAGTCCAACTCCGGGAAGTAGCGGATTAAGCGAATTTGCATTCAAGGAATATTACAACGATATCGCCCTCGGTAATGGCCCGATTTTGATTATTACAGTCTTGTGGAGGATTATCAGCTATTATTTTTATTTGCTTTTAGGGGTATTGGTTATTCCCCGATGGATTGCCGGAAAGTTTAAAAAACCATAGCGCCAACTATCTGAAAATCTTCGCAATCAATAGAAAATTTATTTAATTTTATTTGCATGTAATTAAAAATCAAACGTATAAGTTTTGATTTTTGATTTTTATACATTATCTTTGTGAGCTTCAATTCAAAAAAATATAATTAGATGATAAAAAGATTTCTAATCCTACCTGTCCTTTTACTTAGTTGGACTTACGTATTTTCATGTACAAACTTCTTAGCCGGAAAAAATGCAACCGTTGATGGTTCTACATTAATCAGTTATTCAGCCGATTCCTATTTCCTTTTCGGCGCATTGTATCATTATCCCGCTGCAACCTATCCTGCAGGAACCATGCTTGATATTCATGAATGGGACTCCGGTAAATACCTGGGTAAAATAAAACAAGTGGAGAAAACATATTCGGTCGTTGGGAACATGAACGAACATCAGGTAAGTATTGGTGAAACGACTTTCGGCGGACGGGAAGAATTGGTTGATACAACCGCCATTATGGATTACGGAAGCCTGATGTATATTGCCCTGCAACGTGCCCGTACCGCCCGCGAAGCGATTAAAGTAATGACTGACCTGGTTGCCGAATACGGCTATTACAGTTCGGGAGAATCGTTTTCGATAGCCGATCCTAACGAAGTGTGGATTCTTGAAATGATAGGAAAGGGACCTAAAAATAAAGGGGCGGTCTGGGTTGCCCAGCGCATCCCTGACGATTGCGTTTCGGGTCATGCCAACCAGGCTCGCATTACCACATTCCCCTTCGACGATAAAAACAATTGCTTATACGCCGAAGATGTAATTGTATTTGCCCGTGAAAAAGGATATTTCAAAGGGAAAAACACGGAATTCAGTTTTTCCGATACTTATGCGCCGCTCGATTACAGTGGATTGCGAATTTGCGAAGCTCGCGTGTGGAGTTTCTTCCGCAAAGTAGATCCGGCTATGGATAAATACATTACTTATGTAAAAGGTGAAACTGCAGAACGCATGCCCCTTTGGATTAAACCTACGTTTAAAATAAGCGCGCAAAATTTCAAGGACTATATGCGCGACCAGTATGAAGGAACCGAATTTGACATGACAAAAGGCGTTTGCGCTACTCCATTCGGCAGTAAACTTCGTCATAGCCCGCTTGGTTTTAAGGTAGATGGCGTGGAATACATGCATGAACGTCCGGTGGCGACACAGCAAACCGGCTTTACCTTTGTGGCTCAATTGCGCAATTGGTTACCCGATTATATCGGTGGAATTCTTTGGTTTGGCGTCGACGACGCTGCCAGTAATATTTATGTTCCCATGTATTGCGGCATCAACGGAGTTCCCGAATGTTACAATCAGAATAACGGAAGTTTGTTGGAATACTCTCCTACATCGGCTTTTTGGATTTATAACGGGGTGGCAAATTTTGCTTACGGCAAATACTCGTTTATGATGCCCGATATTAAAAAAGTGCAGGCTCACTGGGAAGGCAATTTTAACACCCTTGTCCCGTCGATAGATAAGGCGACTGTCAATATGACCGAAGGCGATGCACGGGCATTTTTGACAGACTTCTGCCATTCGCAAGCCGAAAATTCAACTGCCGCATGGAAAAAACTTGGCGAGTACTTGTTGGTTAAATATATGGATGGAAATATTAAGAGAGAAAAAGATGGTAAATTTGAACAAAACGAATATCACATACCTCCCGGAATTATAAGAGCAGGATATCCTGAAGAGATTTTGCGTCAAATTGCCAAAGAAAATCCGGGTCAGCGTGTGAAAACCGAGGAAGAATTGAAAGCAAGAAAATGATCCACATAGAGAATTCATAGTTGTTTCAAAATGATTTGAGCAGTAATTACTCAGCACCCTAATGAATTTGATAATAATCAGCTATTTAGTTGATTGTTATGAATTTAAATTCTTTGCCCCGAAGGGGCTAAATATGAATAACCCCCAGTAAGTGAAGCGCAACTGGGGGTTAATGAAACAATCCCCCTCCTTTTGATTTTCAGTTCGACTTTGTCGAACTGAAAATCAAAAGGTTATAAGAATAAAGGGTGTTGAGCAGTTACTTTGAGCAACTATGAATTTGATAAAACAGCTTTAATATTCCCTGTTTCTTCCCCATCATACAGCATGACATTGTTGGTTGAATCACCAATAATTTTGAAGTCCTATTAACTTTTTGTTGTTTTGCTTTTTCCAAAACCATTCGTTTAATTTATAAGTCAGAAAAGCGCTTCCCGCTCCCAAAACGGCTCCGGCAAGTACGTCGCTCGGATAGTGTACACCCAGATTCATGCGTGAATAGCCTACCGAGCACGCCCATACATAACTTGGAGCAATAACGTACCATTTAGGGTATTTCAGACTCAGAGATGTGGCAGTGGCAAATGCAAGCGAAGTATGCCCGGAAGGAAAGGACATGGAAGTTTGTGTTTCGTAAGCAACAATATCAGGATAGGTAATATAAGGGCGTGGACGGTTGAAAGAGCGTTTTAAGCCATAAGTAAGCGCCCCATCAACGCCTATGCTGACACCTACATAAATAGCGTTTTTGAGTAAATTATCATCTTGCTCTATCAGAGCCATAGCGCCCATTATCACCGGAACGCCTATTGCCACTCCCGTAGTAGTGTTTGATATAAACCGTGAGTAATCCACGGTTTGTGTGGAGCTATTAATGGTTCTCAATAGTTCAATGTCGGCGTTTTGAGCCGAAATATGTGTACTTAACAACGAGAAAGCGCTGAAAAGCAGAATAAAATTCGTAAATTTGCGCATATTTTTTCGCCAAAGATAATTGTTTTGTTTGTAAATGAAGGGTTTTTAATGTATAAAATTGCCATATTAGGACCTGAGTCAACGGGGAAGTCGGAATTAGCCAAAGCATTAGCTGAATATTATCATGCCGAATGGGTACCCGAATATGCGCGGGAATATATCGAAAACCTTTCCGTACCTTACACTTACGATGATGTTTGTGCGATAGCGAAAAAGCAAATAGCGCAGGAAGAATTTTATCAAAATAATATTGCCTGTGATTTCGTTTTCTTTGATACCGATTTAATTATCACCAAAGTGTGGTTTGAATATTGTTATCATCGTGTGCCCGAATTCGTGTTACAAAAACTTGCCGATAATTATTTCGATTTTTACCTGCTTTGTTTTCCCGATGTAGCCTGGCAACCCGATCCTGTACGTGAACATGGTAACGATCGTGAATACTTTTTCGATTGGTACAAGCATGAAATTCAAAAAACCGGAAAGCCTTTTTTTGTCGTTACCGGAACCGGCGAACAACGAACAGTCAATGCAATAAACGCGATAAATTCGATGTTAAAAGTATAATCAAATGAATAAAAGACTATTAGATACAATTAAAAAACTTTCAGATATTGAAAGTTTTAAAGATGTTTGCCACCAGCAAAACGAGAATAACCCCATGCCATCGGTAGAGGTACTGGAAGAAATCGTACAGCTTATACGTTCCGTTTTATTTCCGGGTTTTTTTGGAGATGCTGCCGTCAATTCCAAAACCATGCTTTATCATATTGGCGTTAATATCGATAAATTGCAGATGTTGTTGTCGATGCAAATTAAAGCAGGACTGTGTTTTGAAACCTCAGGCGAAACAGTGGTTTGTTCAGAAATAGATAAAGTATCTAAAGAAAAAGCATCGCTGTTTATAAACTTATTGCCCGAAATTCGCACCAAATTGCATACCGATGTGATTGCGGCTTACAATGGCGATCCGGCAGCAAAAAGTTTTGGAGAAGTGATTTTTTGCTATCCGAGTATCAGGGCTATTCTCAATTACAGAATTGCGAATGCACTGCTTCTGCTCGGGGTGCCGTTGATCCCGCGTATTATCACCGAAATGGCGCACTCTGAAACCGGAATTGATATTCATCCCGGCGCTACAATCGGGGAGTATTTTACAATTGATCATGGAACTGGTGTTGTAATCGGCGAAACGGCAATTATTGGTTCGAATGTAAAAATGTATCAAGGTGTTACGCTCGGAGCAAAAAGTTTTCCGCTCGACGGAAACGGCAATCCGATCAAAGGCATTCAGCGGCATCCGCGCATTGGAAATAATGTGATTATCTATTCGAATTCTACAATTCTGGGTAAAATTACAGTGGGCGACGGAGCAGTGATTGGCGGAAATATCTGGGTCGATACCGATGTGCCTGCCGGAGCAAAACTGGTGCAAAGGAGATAAAGCCCCTAAATTTTTCGAGGGGGATTTTAGATTTTATTTTTTTGAAATAACACGCTACAAACAATGGCTTATTGTCCCCTTGCTGTTTTTCGACTTTACATGTCTCGACTGAGAAGCGAGAGGGGATGAGGGGCTTATATGAAATATAATGTATGGAATTTGAAATGATAGCGAAAACCTTTCGGGGTTTAGAAGAGGTTTTGGCAACTGAACTTGTAAATCTGGGAGCAAACAATGTTGAAATTCAACGTCGCGCAGTCAGTTTTACGGGCGATAAAGCATTTATGTATAAAGCAAATTTACACTTGCGCACTGCATCCCGGATTTTAAAACCTATTGCCTCCTTTCAGGCAAACAACCCTGACGAAGTTTACGAGCAGGTTAAAAAAATTACCTGGTCGGATTATATGGCTGTTGATGCTACTTTTTCTATCGATTCAACGGTATATTCCGAAGAATTCCGACATTCAAAATTTGTAGCCTATCGGGTAAAAGATGCTATCGTCGACTGGTTTAAAGAAAGTAGTGGCGATCGTCCTTCGGTGCGGCTCGACAATCCGCAGTTCATGTTCAATATTCATATTGCCGAAAACCGTTGTACATTGTCCCTCGACAGTTCGGGGGAGTCATTACATAAGCGGGGATACAGGATTGCACAAAACGAAGCTCCGCTGAACGAAGTTTTAGCTGCCGCAATGCTTCTGATGGCAGGTTGGAAAGGCCAAACGAATTTTGTTGATCCCATGTGCGGTTCGGGTACTTTGCTGATCGAAGCTGCTTTGATTGCGCTGAATATCCCGCCGGGAATTTACCGTTCATCTTTTGGCTTTGAAAAATGGAACGATTTTGATTCGGAACTTTTCGATACCATTTACAATGATGATTCGGCTGAACGACCGTTTAATTTTAAAATTTATGGCTCGGATATCTCTTTGCGCTCCATTAAAATAAGCGAGCAAAATGTCAAAAGCTCAGGTCTGGGAAAATATATCGAATTACAGGCTAAATCAATTAAAGACCTGGAACCTCAGGTCGAAAACTGTTTGCTTGTGACCAATCCTCCTTATGGCGAGCGAATTACATCCGATGATATTTTTGGATTGTATGCTGCTTTAGGTACTACCTTAAAACATAAATTTGCTGGAAACACTTGCTGGGTTATCAGTTCTCACGAAGAATGTTTGGACAAAATCGGACTGAGACCCACTGAGCGAATCCGGTTGTTGAACGGTTCGCTTGACTGTTGGTATTGCCATTATGAGATTTTTGCCGGAAAACGGAATGATTTTGTAGCCGGAAAACGAGGAAATAACCAGTAATAGATCGATGAAAGCGAAAAATAATTGCTTGAAGATATATTTTAGAATGTAATTAATGCATTGTAAAACAATATAATAGCGACTGTATATTGCAAATTCCAAATTGTAATTCCAAAAAACTGTTTGCAGGTTTCAAAAAATACCTTACTTTTGCACCGCAATTGCCCAGATGGCGGAATTGGTAGACGCGCTGGTCTCAAACACCAGTGGATTCACTTCCATGCCGGTTCGATCCCGGCTCTGGGTACGAAAGACCTCAATAACAATGTGTTCATAACACAGTTATTGAGGTTTTTTATTTAACCCCAAACCCTAATTTTTTTAGGTAATCGATATCTTCATTTGTTTGAGGAGTATCTTTATGGATTTGTTAGTTTCTGAAATTACGAATTCATTGGGTGTGAATTTTATTTTCTTAATCGTCTTCAAATGCTC
>DIFH01000039.1 GCA_002427615.1 Paludibacter sp. UBA5753 | reverse complement strand
GCCCCGTCGGGGCAAAGAATTTAAATACATAACAATCAACTAAATGGCTGATTATTATCAAATTTATTAGGGCGCTGAGTAGTTATCTTTTTTCAGCTTGTAAAATTACAACATTTTTTACGGTTCAACGTTGTATTTCAAAATAATTTTCGTCGCTTTTTTTAAATACGATAGTGATTTGTTCCCCTTAAAAGATACTTTTATGAACAAGGAATTAGATGTTGACTGTGGCTGGCCCGGCGCCGATGAATTGATGCGCCGATACCACGATGAAGAGTGGGGAGTTCCCCTTCACAGCGATCAGAAGTTATTTGAATTTATGATTCTCGATGCTTTTCAGGCCGGATTAAGCTGGAAAACCGTACTGCATAAACGTGAAAACTTTAGGCGCGCTTTCGATAATTTCGATGTTGCAAAAATAGCGCTGTACGACGAAGAAAAGATTTATCAATTGATGCAGGATGCGTCCATTATTCGTAACCAGGCAAAGATCAGAGCTTCAGTGATTAACGCGCAGGCTTTTTTACGGATACAGGCAGAATTCGGTACTTTCGATCAATATATCTGGCAATTTACAGGTGGAAAAACGCTGGCGAATGAGTTTAAAATTCCGTCCGAAATTCCATGTAAATCGGAAGAATCGGACGCCATGAGTAAGGATTTGATTAAACGCGGTTTTAAATTTGTCGGGTCAACAATTTGTTATTCGTTTATGCAGGCAGCCGGCATGGTGAACGACCATATCCTTACCTGTCATCGCCATAAAATTTGCAAATAGTGTTTGCAAGAAAACGCCAATCTCTGCGTTGTACTCGCAGCAAAAACTACTCATCCCGCCTTGGCGGGACTCCGTGTTTTTGCTGCTTCGTGAGCCTTGAACTTGACGTTTTCTTATCAAACACAGGGTTTTCTTTCTGACACTAAATAGTGAAAATTATTATTTTTTGCAACTCTTCTGTATTTACAGAGTAAATATTTATTCATTTTATGAACATTTTTTGAGGGTTCATAGTTCTACTGTTAACTTTGTGTTGTATATTTGCACAAAGCGCAATATATGAATCTGAACATAAAAAATGAAACTTCCACCCTGAAGGCAGTAGTTTTGGGACAACCCGGTTCGATAGGAAAAATTCCCGAGCCGGAAAAGGTTTACGATGCCAAATCCTACGAATCGGTATTGAATGGCGTTTATCCCACCGAAGAGGCGATTTACAAAGAAATGTCGGCATTCGAAAAAGTACTTCTGAAATATGACGTGCAGGTTTTTCGTCCGTGGACACTCGAAAATTGCAACCAGGTTTTTGCGCGTGACGTGGGTTTTGTTATCGACGATAAAATTATTAATTCCAATATTATTCCCGATCGCGAGGACGAAAAAGAAGCCTACGAGGTTATTTACGATCAAATTGCTTACAACAAAATTTACAATTTACCCGAACGGGCTCATGTAGAAGGGGGCGATGTGGTTTTGTACAACGATTTCGTTTTTGTAGGGCTTTACACGGGCGAAGATTATTCAAAACTGAAAACTGCCCGGACTAATCTCTATGCTTTTAATTTTCTGAAAGAACTTTTCCCCGAGAAAACTTTTATTCCGCTCGAGACGGTGAAACACGACACCGATCCGCGACGCTGCGTACTGCATCTCGACTGTGCGTTTATGCCGGTTTCGAGCAACAAAGCATTGATATACAAAGATGGATTTCGATTCCCGAAAGATTATCATTTATTGGTGGATATGTTTGGCGCCGAAAATCTTTTCGAACTCACCCAGGAAGAAATGTATCAGATGAACGCGAATGTGTTTTCCATTTCGCCGAAAGTAGTGGTTTCGGAACAACATTTTACCCGACTGAATGATTTTATGGAAAACGATTGGAACTTGACTGTTGAGCGTGTTCCTTACCGTGAAATTGCTAAAATGGGAGGATTGCTTCGTTGTTCTACTTTCCCGTTAATCAGGTTGAACGATTAATCACAATTGCTATGAAAAGCCCTATTACAAATACCTTGCTGATGGTTGAACCTGTTGCTTTTGGCTTTAACCCTGAGACAGCTGTAAATAATTATTTCCAACAACAGGATAAAATGTCCGCATCCGAAATTCAACGACTGGCGCTTGCAGAGTTTTCGGCTATGGTAAAACAATTGCAGGATAAAGGCATTCACGTAATTGTAGTAAAAGATACGTTCGAACCTCATACGCCCGATTCCATTTTTCCGAACAACTGGATTTCTTTTCATGAAAACGGAAGGATTGTTATTTACCCGATGTTTGCCGAAAACCGCCGGAAAGAGCGCCGAAGGGAAATTATTCAGTTTATCGTTGATCAGGGTTATCGGATTTCAAAAGAAGCCGATTATTCGGTTTTTGAAAAAAACAACCGCTTTCTGGAAGGAACAGGCAGCATGGCGCTCGACAGGGAAAATAAAATTGCATACGCAGCTTTGTCGGAAAGAACCGATAAAGCGTTGCTTTTGCAGTTTTGCAACGATTTTGGGTATCGGTCCATCTGTTTTTCAGCCAATCAAACAGTTGAAGGACAGCGTTTGCCGGTTTATCATACCAATGTCATGCTTTGCGTAGCCGACAAATATGCTGTAATATGCCTTGATAGTATTGATGATGCCGAAGAAAGAAAATATGTTACAGAATCGCTTCGGAAAACGGGAAAAGAAATCGTTGAAATTTCGGAAAAGCAAATGCACTGCTTTGCAGGGAATATGCTTCAGGTACAAAATCAGGAGGGTAGGCTGTTTTTAGTTATGTCGGAGTCGGCTTTCGGGTCACTCAACAATGACCAGATGACAAAACTGAAAAGTTATAATGAGTTAATTGTAGTTGCAGTTCCAACCATCGAAAAATATGGAGGCGGAAGCGTAAGATGCATGATGGCGGAAGTATTCTGAAAAATTTTACATCTGAAGGCAAGTCGGGTTTGGTGGTTGTTCCAAACCTGTCAGATTTTTAAAATCGGACAGGTTTAAACGGAGAATTAAAATAATCTGCTCAAGCAGAATTCAATATCCAATCTCTAAATATTATGATAATGACAGATAAAAATTACACAACTCCCGAATTAATGGAGCTTGAAAATCAATATGGAGCGCACAATTATCATCCGCTTCCGGTAGCGCTCGAAAAAGGAGAAGGCGTTTATGTATGGGATGTCGAAGGCAAAAGATATTATGATTTTCTTTCGGCATATTCTGCCGTAAATCAGGGACATTGTCATCCGAAAATTATTAATTCGCTAATCGAACAAGCTCAAAAGCTGACCCTGACTTCCCGGGCGTTTTATAATAACCGGCTGGGCGTTTACGAAAAGTTTGTAACCCGATATTTTGGATACGACAAAGTGCTTCCCATGAATACCGGAACCGAAGCGGTTGAAACTGCCATTAAGCTATGCCGCAAATGGGCTTACGAGAAAAAAAAATTGCCCGAAAATGCTGCTCAGATAGTGGTGTGCGAAAATAATTTTCATGGACGTACCACGACCATCGTTTCTTTTTCAATCGATCCCGATGCTTATAATCATTACGGGCCTTTTACGCCGGGATTTATTATAATTCCATACAACGATGTTGCTGCGCTCGAAAAAGCGCTGAATGAAAATCCAAATGTAGCCGGATTTTTGGTAGAACCCATTCAGGGTGAAGCAGGGGTTTATGTGCCCGATGAGGGTTATCTGAAAAAATGTTTCGATTTATGTAGCCAACATAATGTTTTATTCATTGCCGACGAAGTGCAGACAGGCATTGGGCGCACCGGTAAATTGCTGGCTTGTGATTACGAAAACGTTCACCCCGACATTTTGATTCTTGGCAAAGCGCTTTCCGGAGGAACTTATCCGGTTTCGGCGGTGCTTTCATGCAACGAAATTATGGAGGTTTTCGGTCCAGGGCAACACGGTTCTACTTTCGGAGGAAACCCGATTGCCGCTGCGGTTGCCATCTCGGCGCTCGAAGTGATTCGCGACGAAAAGCTGGCAGAGAATGCTTACCTGTTGGGCGAATACTTCCGCTATGAAATGAATAGATTGTGTAAATCATCAACAATAGCATCTTTTATTCGTGGGAAGGGATTGTTGAACGCATTGGTTATCAACAATGAAAACCGCAAAAATCTGGCTTGGGATATTTGTCTGAAACTTGCCGAAAACGGATTGCTCGCTAAACCCACACACACGAACATTATTCGTTTTGCACCGCCTTTGGTTATCACAAAACAACAGTTGACCGAATGCATCGAAATTATCAGCGATACAATCAAGTTATTTGAGACATAAAAACTCGAAAATCCTGAAAATCAATGTTTGGAATCTTTTGCCGGATAATTATTCCGGCTATGCGCAAATAATTTCGGCTAAAAGTTGTAACTTTGCAAACTTTTATACCGATTAAGAACATTATAAAAATCAAAACATTAATTAAAATATATGAACATTAAAGAATTATTCAGTCATTTACCCTACAAAGTTGCCGATATTAATCTGGCTGATTTTGGTCGTAAAGAAATTGAATTAGCCGAAAAAGAAATGCCGGGTTTGATGGCGTTGCGGGCTAAATACGGACAGGAAAAACCGCTGAAAGGAGCTCGTATCATGGGTTCGCTTCACATGACCATTCAAACTGCCGTCCTTATCGAAACACTCGTAGAATTGGGCGCTGAAGTTCGTTGGTGCAGTTGTAATATTTATTCAACGCAGGATCATGCTGCTGCCGCCATCGCTGCATCTGGTGTTCCTGTTTTTGCCTGGAAAGGCGAAACACTCGAAGAATATTGGTGGTGTACGCTTCAGGCTTTGACTTTCGAAGGACACAAAGGTCCGACTGTAATTGTTGACGATGGCGGCGATGCTACCATGATGATTCACGTAGGCGTTGCAGCTGAGAAAAACGCTTCGATTCTTGATAAAGTTGTTGAAGGTGAAGACGAAAAATTGCTTTTTGCCATTCTGAAAAATGTTCTGAAAGAAGATAACGGCATCTGGAATCGCATGATTCCTGAAATTCGCGGGGTTTCCGAAGAAACCACAACAGGCGTCCACCGTTTGTATCAAATGCTTGAAGAAGGATCGTTGTTATTCCCCGCTTTCAACGTAAACGATTCGGTTACAAAATCCAAATTCGATAACCTGTACGGTTGTCGTGAATCCCTGGCTGACGGAATCAAACGCGCTACGGACATTATGTTAGCCGGAAAAGTAGTCGTGGTTTGCGGTTATGGCGATGTAGGTAAAGGTTGTGCCAAATCGATGTTAGCTTATGGAGCTCGCGTTATTGTTACCGAAATTGACCCGATTTGTGCTTTGCAGGCTTCAATGGAAGGTTTCAGAGTTACTACGGTTGAAGATGCTTTGGCAGAAGGGAATATCTACGTTACCACAACAGGAAACAAAGATATTATCCGCATAGAACATATTGAAAAAATGAAAGACGGCGCCATTATCTGTAATATAGGCCACTTCGACAACGAAATTCAGGTAGATAAACTGAAAAAATATCCCGGCATTGAATTGGTAAATATCAAACCACAAGTTGACAAGTATATTTTCCCTGATGGGCATAGCGTACTTTTGCTGGCCGATGGTCGGTTGGTCAATTTAGGCTGCGCTACCGGTCATCCATCTTTTGTAATGAGTAACTCATTCACCAATCAGACTTTGGCTCAAATCGAACTTTACACCAAGAAATATGATGTAAATGTTTACCGTTTGCCAAAACATTTGGACGAAGAAGTTGCCCGCCTGCATCTTGATCAATTAGGGGTAAAACTAACCAAACTCACTCCCGAACAAGCTGCATATATAGGAGTAAACGCGAATGGACCTTTCAAACCGGAACATTATCGGTATTAATTTCATTTTTCCGGATACTTAATTTTACTTTGACAGATTCTAT
>DIFH01000100.1 GCA_002427615.1 Paludibacter sp. UBA5753 | reverse complement strand
TGCAGCATTTGTTAGCTGGGTTTATCAGGAAAACGGAATTCTGAATCCAAAATCAGGATGGAGTCCTGCATGGTTCAAACCACAATACATTATTTGGAAGAGCAATGATGGTCTCAAAAACCAAACACCTCTCCCAGGCGATGTATTTGGAATCTACTTCAAGGAGAAAAAACGAATTGCGCACATAGGATTCGTACATCGCTTTGGTGAGAATATAACTGTAACCGTAGAGGGAAATACTAATGTTGCCGGGAGCAGGGATGGCGATGGCGTATATGTTAAGCGCCGACCTACCCGGCAACTTTTTTATATTGCCAGATACATAAATGATATTCCATGAAATTAAGCATCCCAACATCAATTTATAAAAGCCTGGTTATTTTACTATGCGGAGTAATACTTGGTATATTTATCACCCTGAAATATTTAGTTCCAGATGGTACCGATATTTATATTGGCAAAATTAAGGTGCGAGGGAATGGAAATAATGCCGATATTGAGAATGTTATAGACAAAAATCGATGATTTCTATTCATAAAAGAAGGTTTCTTCGGAAACCTTTAATTATTGAACGTGAAAATTGGACACAATGCACCCAGCAGGAAATTATTTTGCTGTTTAAAATTCTTAATAGCAACTGGTACAGTAATGATGGTCGCTCATTAATTAGGGAGTTTCTGAGTGAACCAACATCAACCGAAATATTTTTAATGCAAAACGTGCGCAAATATGTTGGACCTGATAAGGAATTGCGTTCAATGACAATTGGCCAATGGGCGTACATTGAAAGGATGATGTTTAACCTATCGCAGGATTACAATAGGGAGAATATTGGTAGATTTATGGCCAGCATATATACCGATGGTAAACAATTTATACCCGAAAGCATAAACAGGCGAGCCTCTGAATTAAGGAATACCCCCAAAGCGGTTATTGATGCTACAATATTTTGCTGGAATGCTGTAAGGAGTTGGGTTTACTCCATTTATCCGTATGTATTTTTAAAACAACCTGCTGATAATGCAACGCCACAGGCCCCTGATTATATAAAAATTATCCGTGGATTTGCTAACGGGAACTCCGATTCGGATGTTGAAAAAATATTCCACAGTCGGATGCACAATATACTCGGCGCACTGAATGATGATTTAAAAAATAGGAAGAAATAGTATTTTTAATACTGACAGGGTTTAGAATCTTGTTAGTGTTTTATAATTTAATCATTCAAGAGTTGCAAAGGCATTTTTAATGTCCTTTTTTTTGTTGGTGGCAACGGCTTGTTTTGTTTAAAAAGTAGGCTATGAGTAATCAGGAAATAGAACTCTACTTCGAGACATTAGCGCAAAAACACAAAGATATCGTACATTCAAAAAGCAATAAACGATTTTTCCGCTTAGAACTTGAAGATATTTTACTCGATAAACTTAAACACGTTGTTTACTATCCATTTATTGCGCTTGAGCGTATGGATTTTAAATATTTAGGTAATCCGGGGCAAAACGGAAAGCGTAAAACAATTGCCCTTAATGTTGTTGATAAGTGCGATAACACTTCCGAAAAGATAAACGCAACTTACGATAAACTTGAAGATATTGCCGACGATTTCATACTTAAAATATGGTACGATTCCAAAACAAGTGCATTCCCATTCGAGGATATTGACTGGAATAGTATTGATGCGGCCCAGATACCCTACAATGAAACTAACCGATTGATTGGAATACGCATTGTATTTGATGCCCTTATTCCAATATCTAACGATGTTAATGTAAACAAATGGCTATAGCAATTACCAATACACCCAGAATTATTGATTTTGGTAAAAATCAACTCGGGTTTAAAAAATCGATTGATAGGGGGCGTTCAGAACGATTTTTGCTTTCATTTTATGCAGCCCCTGCAATAGGGAAAATCATTAAATTTAGCTGGGCTGATAAAACTATAGAATTTGAGGTTGTAGCCTTGGCGGATAATTCGGGAACTCAGCTAACATCAACTGCCGATACATCAGTTATTAACGCTGATTTAATGAAAAACACGCTTTTTGCAAATGATTGGGAATTAAGTTCAATAACCAGTACATTAATTTGTTATTGGGAAAAAGATATATTAGATTATTTCAATATTGAAGTACTTGGCTATGAGGATTCATTTAATCCAACATATCGCAGCAAAAAATTTTATGATCCACAATATCTTGTTTCTGAACTATTCCTAAAGCAATATGGCGATGTTGATTTCATTTCACAGGGCCTATCGTTTCACGTAATTAACTTCGATAATATATCGTATATCAATCTTTTTGAAAAAGTACTTAAAGGTTTTAAGCCTTACATCCCAACTTTCAAGGGGAATCAGGTAGCTGAAATTATTAATACATTGTATTACCTGAAAATATGGGAATACATGAGTTTTGGCGGAACAATGTTTCAAAATGGTGTAATAACCGGTGAATTTGTTGCGTTAAATGGGAAATTGCCAATATCTGAATTTGTCAACTTCGTTTGGCCTACACCTTTCTACCTACTTTCGGAAAATACTGCATGGCGCGATATGTGGGCAGGTGCACATAATGAGTTAACATTACTTATAACCGGTAACATAGTTACATTCGATTTAAAGGTGAAGCTGTATTTTGACGATGAAACAGATGTAACCGTGGCTGTTTCAACCACAACTTGCGCACAAACTAAGGCTTACTATATTCCTGCCGGCATTGAACAGCTTCCAATAGCTATTAATACGCCGGTAGGGTTAACCTGTTACCGTTATGAGGTAATTATTGTAAGCGGTA
>DIFH01000024.1:5170-7166 GCA_002427615.1 Paludibacter sp. UBA5753 | reverse complement strand
AAAATGGTCAGTTATATTCAAAAACCTTACATTTACACCTAAAAAAATCACTATAAATTCCTATTTATCAGACTTATTATACTTTTTCAGCAGACCCTACATAAACAATATGAGCTTGCCTACTTTTTTTTGGACAAGCTCATATAAATGAATATTAAACGGGTTGTTTTACCTGCTTTGCTCTTTTGCCCAACTGTCCTTCAACGAAACAGTACGGTTGAAAATCAGTTTGTCAGGCGTTGAATCCGGGTCTACATTGAAATAACCGATCCGTTGGAACTGAAAATGATCCAGTATTTTTGCCGATTTCAAAAATGGTTCAACGTAGCAATTGGTCAATATTTTCAACGAATCGGGATTCAGCAGTTCACGGAAATCACGTTCGTCGGCCGAAGGATTTTCAACGCTGAAAAGACGGTCGTACAAACGTACTTCGGCTTGCAGGGCATGGGCCGCCGAAACCCAGTGAAGCGTACCTTTTACCTTACGGTTCGATTCGGGCATCCCGCTTTTGGTCAGCTCATCGTATTCGCAGTAAATTACCTCTATATTCCCTTCGCTGTCCTTTTTGCAACCGGTACATTTCACGATATAAGCGCTTTTCAGACGCACTTCCTGTCCTGGAGTCATACGGAAGAATTTTTTCGGAGCCTCTTCCATAAAATCCTCGCGTTCAATATATAATTCACGGGAGAATGGAATCTCGCGTGTTCCTGCCGATTCGTCTTCAGGGTTGTTTGTGGTTTCCATCATTTCCACTTTTCCTCCAGGATAGTTGGTAATGATTAATTTAACAGGATTAATAACGGCATTTACACGCATAGCTGTCTTGTTTAAACTTTCACGCACAGCATGTTCCAATAAGCCTATGTCGTTTTGTGCTTCAAACTTGGTGTAACCGATTTTATCAATAAAGTTATGAATGGCTTCGGGAGAATAACCGCGACGGCGTAAACCGCAAATAGTCGGCATACGCGGATCGTCCCAACCGCTTACCAAACCTTCCTGCACGAGCTGCAACATTTTGCGTTTGCTCATCACTGTGTAAGTCAGGTTCAGACGATTGAATTCAATTTGGCGCGGACGGTAATCCGAATTTTTATACTGATCGATAAACCAGTCGTAAAGCGGACGGTGGACTTCAAACTCAAGGGTACATAACGAATGTGTTACACCCTCGAAATAATCCGATTGTCCGTGGGCATAGTCGTACATTGGATAAGCTTTCCACGTCCAACCGGTACGATGATGCGGATGTGAATTAATCACGCGGTACATCAACGGATCGCGAAAGTGCATATTAGGCGAAGCCATGTCAATTTTAGCGCGCAACACCATAGCGCCTTCGTCCACTTCGCCGCTATTCATTTTATGGAAGAGTTCGAGGTTTTCTTCTATCGGCCGGTTGCGGTAAGGGCTTTCGATGCCCGGAACTGTCGGTGAACCTTTTTGTTTGGCAATAGTTTCGGCCGATTGTTCGTCGATATAAGCTTTACCTTGTTTAATCAGTTCGATAGCTAAATCCCATAGCTGCCCGAAATAATCGGAAGCATAATACACGTTTGCCCATTGGTAGCCAAGCCACCGGATATCTTCTTGAATGGAATCGACGTACTCAACATCTTCTTTTACAGGGTTGGTATCATCAAAACGAAGGTTACAAATACCGCCGTAATTACGTGCGATGCCAAAGTCAAGGCAAATAGCCTTGGCATGACCGATATGCAGGTAACCATTGGGCTCGGGCGGAAAACGAGTCTGGATACGACCATTGTTTTTGCCTTCTTTCAAATCCTGCTCTACAAGAGTCTCAATAAAATTCAGACTCTTCTTTGGCGTTTCTTCGTTTTTAGTTTCCATAAATCTACTATATTTAGCCACACCTAACCTCTTTGCCCCAGGCAAACCCGAAGTGGAAGAGAATGTCCCCCCTTGCTGTGCCTCAACTTTACTTGTCTCGACTTTACTTGTCTCGACTTTACCTGTCTCGACTTTA
>DIFH01000024.1:0-5150 GCA_002427615.1 Paludibacter sp. UBA5753 | reverse complement strand
AGGCGAGAGGCGAGAGGCGATTTAGTAGGCTTTTTTACTCAAAATATCCTTTGATAATTCCTCTTGGCGAGTTTTTTACAAACAAAAGAATTTCGTCTCTTTCTTTTGTGGCAGAAAGTTCGGCCGTGATACGTTCCACGGCATGGCTTGTGTTCATTCCCGATAAATACAGGTAGCGATAAACATCCTGTATATCACGAATCTGTTCGTTGGTGTAACCGCGGCGACGTAAGCCGATAGAGTTAATTCCAGCGTATGATAACGGGTCGCGACCGGCAGTTACAAACGGCGGAACGTCTTTGGATACGCGCGATCCTCCCTGAATCATTACATGCGAACCAATATGAGTGAATTGATGCACCAATACAGCTCCGCTTAAAATAGCAAAATCGTCAATCACAACTTCACCTGCCAATTGTGTGGCATTCGACATAATCACATTGTTTCCTACAACACAGTCGTGAGCTACATGGCAATAGGCCATAATCAGGCAATTATTTCCAATGACAGTTTTTCCTTTGGCTGCCGTACCGCGGTTTACTGTAACACATTCGCGTAAGGTGGTGTTGTCGCCTATAATGGCTAAAGAATCTTCCCCTTTAAATTTCAAATCCTGCGGAATTGCGCCGATTACGGCTCCGGGAAATATCGTGCAGTTTTTCCCAATGCGTACGCCTTCCAATATTGTTACATTCGGACCAATGCGCGTACCTTCGCCAATTTCAACATTTTTATCAATAGTTACGAATGGTTCGATAACTACCGATGGAGCAATTTTTGCATCGGGATGAATATATGCTAACGGTTGTTTCATTCTAAATCTCTAAGTTTTTTGGTTTATATCGTTCGTTTATATTATTTGTTTTTTACGATTTGAGCCATAAATTCGGCTTCGGCAACGATTTTTCCTCCCACAAAAGCATATCCTTTCATGATAGAGCAACCACGCCGCATGGGCTCGATCATTTCGAGGTGAAAAATAAGCGTATCGCCCGGAACCACCTTCTGGCGAAACTTCACATTGTCGATTTTCAGGAAATAAGTTGAATAACGTTCAGCATCTTCCAAACCCTGTAATACAAGCAATCCTCCGGTTTGAGCCATGGCTTCGACCAGCAGAACGCCCGGCATTACCGGCTCTTCGGGAAAATGCCCCATAAAAAAGGTTTCGTTACCGGTTACGTTTTTAACGCCCACCACTACGTTGCTGCGAATATCTATAATTTTATCAACCAATAAAAAAGGCCAGCGATGTGGTAACAATTTTCGTATGGCATTTATATCTAAAACGGGTGGTATCGTGTCGTCGTAAATTGGCGCCTGTACTTCTTGCTTCTTAATTTCTTTGCGAATCAGCTTGGCTAATTCGGTATTAATTTTATGTCCAGGATAGCGTGCAATCACTTTCGCTTTAATGGGTTTGCCTATGAGCGACAAATCGCCGATAATATCAAGCAGTTTATGACGGGCAGGTTCGTTTTCGAAATTCAATTCAGTCAGATAGCCCGGTTTGGAGGCATCAATACAATTCTGATGCAATTTCCCGGTGAGTCTGTCCATTGTTTCCTGAGGCATCACTTCATCGTAAATAACCACGGCGTTCTTCAAATCACCGCCTTTGATAAGGTTCATGCTCAAAAGAGGCTCTATTTCGCGTACAAAAACGAAAGTACGGGCAGCCGAAATTTCCGTTGCAAAATCCTCAAGATTGTCGAGTGAAGCAAACTGGTTACCCAAAACCGGCGACTTAAAACCGATGTGGACATCGAGGCTGAACGTGTCGTCAGGTAAAAGAGTGATTCTTGCGCCTGTTTCAGGAATGCTGTATTCAATCTTTTTGTGAACAATATAATAATCTTTTTCAGCAGATTGCTCTTCAACTCCGGCTTCTTGAATTTTCTGAACATAATGTTTGGAGCTTCCATCCAATATCGGAAATTCGGGTGCATTAACTTCCAGCAAACAATTGTCGATGCCGAATGCATAAAGCGATGCCAGACCATGTTCGACAGTGCTAATCTGGACATCTTCCTTTTGCAAAACAGTACCACGGACAGTGTGTGTTACGTTCTCGGCTAAAGCATCGATGATCGGTTGTTGCGGTAAATCAATACGTTTTATTTTTATACCATAATTTTGCGGAGCAGGAATAAAAGTTAGCGTAATATTCAATCCCGTGTGCAATCCTTTTCCTTCTAATGAGAACGATTGTTTTATTGTTTTTTGTTTCGACATGTGTTGTTTCTGAATTCTATTTGCGATAATTCACAATCCAAATCATAATATCCGGATGATGCCAGGAGATTATTTTTGGGAAAAATTAATCAATTCGTTTTTCTAACTCTGCTATTTTTCGTTGTAGTTCGTAAACCATATTTTGTAAATCCGACAAGTTTTTGTAAACAACGCTCGAACGTCTGAATACATTTACCGGAACCGCCGGATAACCCTGATAAGTTTGATTAGGCGTTTTTAACGAATTAGGCACTCCGGTTTGCGCTCCCAGAATTGTACCATCGGCTATCTGTAAATGTCCCGCAACACCAACCTGACCTGCAAAAAGGCATTGTTTTCCTATTTTCGTCGATCCGGCAATTCCTGTTTGCGAAGCCATAACCGTATTGGTGCCAACTTCGACATTGTGTCCAATTTGCACTAAATTATCCAATTTTACTCCTTTGCAAATTAAGGTGCTTCCTATGGTTGCCCGATCGATTGTTGAATTTGCACCGATTTCCACATCATCTTCCAATACAACATTTCCCATTTGTGGAATTTTTTTGTATGAACCATTTTCGGTAGGAGCAAAACCAAAACCATCGGCGCCAATTACCACACCTGCATGTAAAATACAATTATTCCCTATTTTACAATCTTTGTATATTTTTACTCCGGCAAATAAACTTACATTTTCGCCCAGCGATACATTATCTTCGATGCTGCAATTGGCATGAATCGAAGTATTATTACCGATTGCCACCTTGTCGCCGATATACACAAAAGGAGCAATATATACATTTTCGCCGATGGTGGCCGTTTCCGAAATGAAAGCCATCGGTGATATCCCCGATTTCTTTTGTGTGCTCCGTTCGACCACAGACAATAACAATGCCAGCGATTCGTAGGCATTGTCAACCCGAATCAGCGTGGCTTTCACTTCTCTCTCTGGAACAAAGTTTTTATTTACAAGTATTATACTTGCATTACTGTCGTATATGTACTGATTGTATTTTGGGTTCGATAAAAAACTCAGCGTGCCGGGTTGTCCCTCTTCTATTTTCGAGAAATTATTTACCCGTTCCGAAGGATTACCTTCAACGACACCTTGTATAAAATCAGCAATTTGTTGAGCCGTAAACTCCATGTTTTAAAAATTTGGGTGCAAAAGTACGAAACTATTTCCAATTTTACTGCAAATTAGGAACTCAATTTGATAAAGTGCATTAAAAATAAACGATTATCAAATGAAATTCGATTTTATAATGTACTTTTTGTTTTTACATTTTGTTATTGTATTTTGTAATAACAAAAGAAGTGCTTTTCAACCTGTTTGGTCAAAACCGTGATATTCAGCATATCCGAAGCATCAACTATATCTTTCACCGTTCCATCTTTGAATAGAATATTGATATTGTCATCTTCGGGACTATAGGTATCGGTACTTACAACTTCATCTCCCATGAAGTATTGAGCATCGTGATCATCAATGTTAAAATATCGTTTATATTGTTCTAAATATTGGCTTTGCGTAATGATATCTGTTGGTTCCGTGTTGATTTCAACTTTAAACAGGCGTCTGTTGGTGAAATCTTTACAAAGGGTTGCCAGTACAATATCTTGGTGATTCCCCCACACTTTGATGGCGCAAACCAAATCCGAATCGTCGAGCATGGCAAAGTTTTCGAGCGCTTCTTTCGATTTTTCGAACGATTTCTTGTCAATGTTTTGATAAAGAAAATAATGTAAGGCGGGTGAAGCGAAAAGTGATTCTCCCCGTGCAGCTAATTCCTTAGCCCGTTTCAGAATATTAACCAGCATTTTTTCGGCGGCAACAGATGTTTTGTGTAAATAAACCTGCCAATACATCAAACGACGCGCTACCAAAAACTTTTCTACCGAATAAATTCCTTTTATGTCGACCACCAACTGGTCGTTGTGTATATTCAACATTTTGATAATCCGTGCAGAACCGACAATGCCTTCACTTACTCCCGAGAAAAAACTGTCACGACTAAGATAGTCCAGTCTGTCCATGTCCAACTGACCTGAAACCAGTTGACGCAGGAACCTTTTGGGATATACATTGGTAAAAATTTCTAATGCAATGTTTAATTTTCCTCCAAATTCAGCATTCAATTGCTGCATCATCAACAGCGAAATTTCCTCGTGACTGATTCCATGCACCAAACTATTCTCCAACGCATGCGAAAAAGGGCCATGACCTATATCATGTAACAATATGCAAGCCCGCACAGCTTCGGCTTCAACAGGCGAAATATCGTGTCCTTGCTGCCGGAGTTGTGTAATGGCTTCGCCCATAAGATGCATGGCGCCCAGAGAATGTTGCATGCGCGTGTGTTGGGCGCCGGGATAAACGTAAGATGAAATACCTAACTGTTTGATACGATGCAGTCGCTGAAAATACGGATGCTGAATAATATCGTACAAAAAATCATTCGGGATATTGATAAATCCGAAAACAGGATCGTTTATTATTTTTAGTTTATTGGGTTTTTTCATAATTGATTTTAACTCTCTTGCTTGTCTTGGACTCCTATTGGAAATACTCTATTTTAGCGCTTGTGAATATTATTTATTACACAAACCCATAACCAACTATTAAGTTACAAAATAAGTAATTATTTTCCACAATCCCTTTATTTTTCCATAATTTATAACATATTGAACGACATTCCAAGATTTCTGATAAGTTTAACGGAAAAGAAAATCTACCCGATTACATTCTTCTCGAATTTGAATCAAATCGGGTTCGTTTTAATGCAGCAATTCTCCTAATATTATCGTTTGAAAGATAACTGAATTGTTTTTAAGCGACAATACGCAAAAATATTCATTTTGATATCACTATTAACCGACAAAGAATAGATTTAGGCGGAATAAATTTTTAATTAGGGTCTGCTGAAAAACTA
>DIFH01000098.1:22719-31512 GCA_002427615.1 Paludibacter sp. UBA5753 | reverse complement strand
GAATTCCGCCGTATGCGAAGTAACAGGCTACGATTATATGTGTGTAAGCCGTTCCAGTTTGAAGAATTATATGCTTGAAGCCGATACACCAACAATAACGGTTACCGATAACAAGAAGCAGAAAATAGACCTTTGCCGCGTAAAATCAGATAAAAACACGGATTATTATCTCAAAGTGGAAAGTCATACCAAAGAACTCAAGGAGCGTTCGATGAATGAGCAGTTCCGCCAACGCTTTGAAGAGGGAATGCAGAAAATAGCCGACAGCCTGACCAAAAAATCCGGCGTGAAGCAATTAGACAAAGTTCACGAACGTATCGGAAAACTCAAAGGAAAATATCCTTCTATCGCTCGTTATTTTGATATTGAGATTCAAACAACGGAATACGTTCAACCAAAAAGCAAAAGCAAACAGAGGAATAAAAATAAAAATGGTGAGAATCAAAACAAGCAGGAAGACCAGGAAAATCAATTGATTGAGACACAGAAAAAACAACTGGCAACCGCCATTCAATGGAACATAAAACCCGATGTGGATATAAATGCACGAAGCGGTGTCTATTTTCTGAGAACAACCTTAGAAACTGATTCCGAAGAACTCCTGTGCCCATGTTACAATACGATACAGAAATTGAAGCCACATTCCGTTTGCTGAAAACTGACCTTGACCTGCGCCCGATTTATCACCGGAAAGATGAAAACACAATGGCTCATTTACACCTGGGATTGTTGGCGTACTGGGTAGTAAATACCGTCAGATACCAATTAAAACAAAACGGAATCAATTCCGGTTGGCGTGAAATCGTGCGCATAATGAACACACAAAAATGCGTTACCACAATTATGCAAGACACCCGCGAACAATGGACAAGCATCTGCAAATGTTCAGAACTGGAAGATAAAGTCAAACGTATTTATGATGCTTTGAAATATAAATATGCTCCCATTATTATCCGAAAAAAATATGTAGTGCCCAAACACAAACCAAAAAAATGAAGTAACTGAAGATTATAATTTCATGACCTGATAACTACAAAATGTATTAAAGTCTTAGATTCATTACATTTGCAGGTGGTCGTTTATAAAATAACTCATTAGCCATAAACTCCATATAGGGTTGAGAATGTTTCCAGAAAGCATAGTAACCTTCACATAAATAGTTTAAACCAGGTTCTCCTGTTTTGGTCTTAATAATTCTGTTTTTAGGACATTCGCCATGACACAATTTCAAAAACTCACACTCACGGCATTGGGTAGGTAATGTATCCCGCTTATCAGCTCCAAATCGCAATTGTTTGGGGGAAAAGACCATTTCGTAAATGGTATGTGTTTTTATATTTCCGATTTTATATTCTGGAAAAACATAATGATCACATGCATACATGTCGCCATTGAATTCCATAACGGTAGCGTGACCGCAAGTTTCGCCAAAAATACAGACACCCGGCATTTGACCAACCGTTCCGGCTAATGCGGCATCAAACAGTTGAACATAGTATTTACCTACATCTTTTTTTACCCATTCATCAAAAATAGAAATATAAAACTGCCCGAATTTTTTAGCATCAACCGTCCAGGGAGCAACGAGAGCATCTTCACTCCCAATTCCATCTGGAGGCAATAAATGTAATCCGTCAGGTCTGCTTTTACTTATTTTCTCAACAATGGGTGAGAATTGCATATAAGTAGAACCTATTTCTTTGAAAAAATTATAAATTTCCAAAGGAAAATCTACATTATAGTTATTAATTACAGACAGCGTATTAAACTCTACTTGATGTTTCTGCAATAATTCAATTCCTTTCATTACTTGCCGAAAAGTACCTTTTCCACCTTTATTTTTTCGGTAAATATCATGACAATGTTCCGGTCCGTCAATGGAAATCCCAACCAGAAAATTATTGTCTTTGAAAAACTTACACCAATCGTCATTCAATAATGTGCCGTTTGTTTGAATCGAGTTATCAATTTTCCGTCCGCGGCCATATTTTTTTTGCAAAGCAATTGCTTTTCGATAAAATGATATGTCTCTCAATAAAGTTTCGCCACCATGCCAGGTAAATAACACTTCGGGAACGGGCTGCGCCTGAATATAACTTTCAATGTATTTTTCAAGCGTTTCGTCGCTCATCTGTAAGTTCTTCCTATTTTCATAGAGTTTTTCTTTCTCTAAATAATAACAATACGAACAATTCAGATTACAACTTGAACCAATTGGTTTTGCCATTACGTAAGTTGGCATGGAAAGTGGGTTAAACAGCGCTGTTTTTTTCATTTAGGAAAAGCATGTATTTTTAAATAGTACCCAAATCCAAGGTACGAGTACTTGAAAATAAAATTTGAAATGAACTCATTGATAATGGGATGTAAAAGTAAAAAAATGAACAAATATACCCAATATTTTATTTTTTCTCCACTTTCGCACGCATGGCATCCCAAATCAGATAACCGATAATCGCTCCATACATTACCAAACCGAGCCATTGGGCGCCGTTTGATTCTACCCATCCGGCATTCATCAGATTAATTCCGCCAAAACGCAGTCCGGCGCTTACCACACCCATCAATGCACCACCGGCAATAAATCCTGAGGCGAGCAAAGTTCCTTTTTCGTGGCGGGCAGTATTCAAGGCTTTATCTTTTGAGCGTGTAGTAACATACCAACTGATTAAACCACCAATCAGGAGAGGCGCATTCAGTTCCATTGGGATAAACATTCCCAATGCAAAAGCCAGCGCAGGGACTTTGAAAAATGTAAGCACAATTGAAATAAGAGCGCCAATGGCATATAAATACCACGGTGCACCGGAACCAGACATTAAAGGTTCAATGACGGCTGCCATGGCATTAGCCTGAGGTGCAACAAGCGCATTGTCGCCTGTAAATCCGTAAGTTTTATTCAGAATCATAATGACTCCACCTACCGTCGCAGCCGAAACCAAAGTCCCGAGAAATTTCCAGGTTTGTTGTTTGGCAGGCGTCGAGCCAATCCAGTAACCGATTTTAAGGTCGGTAATAAAGCCGCCGGCCATAGATAAAGCCGTACAAACCACACCGCCAATTACCAACGCGGCAACCATTCCGGTTGTCCCTTTCAAACCAACTGCAACCATAATCACCGAAGCCAAAATCAAAGTCATAAGCGTCATTCCCGAAACAGGATTTGTTCCCACAATGGCAATGGCATTGGCTGCAACCGTTGTAAACAAAAATGCGATAACAGCAACTACTAAAATTCCGACTGTGGCGTACAATAAATTAAATTCAAATACACCAAAATAAAAGAATGCAAAAGTAGCAATCAGAGCAAGAATAACGCCAATAGTTATGATTCTCATCGAAATATCGCGTTGAGTACGCTTCACATTTACATCAATAGCCTGACCTTTGCCTTTGAATTCTTTTGAAGCCAGTCCCACAGCGCTTTTAATGATTCCCCATGAGCTAATAATGCCGATAATTCCGGCCATGGCAATGCCGCCAATGCCGATATGACGGGCAAATTCCTTGAAAATGACTTCGGGTGCAACAGAAGATAAAGAGTCGGTAAAAGTCGGATTGAGTATTTGCGCCAGATGATCGCCTAACAAAGGCAAAACCGGCACGATCACAAACCATATTAATGCTGAACCTGCAACTATAATTGCCGAATATTTTAACCCCACAATATAACCTAAGCCCAAAACGGCAGCGCCAACATTGAGTTTGAAAACCACCTTGACTTTTTCGGCCAATGCTTCACCAAAAGGCAAAACGCGCGTGGTAAAGGTTTCGGCCCAGGTTCCGAAAGTAGCCACAACGAAATCGTACAAACCACCAATAATTCCAGCCAAAATTAAAGGCTTAGCCTGGTCGCCGCCTTTTTCACCCGAAACAAGCACCTGCGTGGTAGCTGTGGCTTCGGGGAAAGGATATTTGCCGTGCATGTCCGAAACAAAATATTTTCGGAAAGGAATCAAAAATAAAATCCCCAAAATACCTCCCAATAAAGAGCTTAGGAAAACCTGCATAAAACTCACCGTAATTTCAGGATATTTTGCCTGAAGAATATACAAAGCCGGCAAAGTAAAGATAGCTCCTGCCACCACAACTCCCGAACTGGCTCCGATGGACTGGATAATCACATTTTCACCTAAAGCGCCTTTGCGTTTCGAGGCGCTTGACAGTCCAACGGCGATAATGGCAATAGGAATTGCCGCTTCGAATACCTGACCGATTTTCAAACCAAGATATGCGGCTGCAGCCGAAAATAAAACGGCCATCAACAAGCCCCAGGTTACTGAGCGAGCATTTACTTCAGGGTAATTCTTGTCAGGTGAAAGTAATGGTTTATACTCTTCCCCTTCACGCAACTCGCGTGATGCATTTTCGGGTAAACCGGTTATTTTTTCTTCTTCCATAATTTATTGTTTTATTCTTGCAAAGTAATTAAAAGTCAATGATATTAATTTCACTTCTCTTCACGAGCGAGGCGTTTATTCCACATACATAATACTTGCCGATGAAGGTGCAACAGTAAAAGCAGTTGATTTTACCTGTAACATTCCACTCAAATTGATTTGTCCGTCGTGGCAAACCACATTCCATGCTCCTTCGGGGATTTGAACAGAAACTGATTTCCGGTTTCCATTATATATCACTAAAATATCTTTCCATCTTTCGCCGTTCACATGATCGGTAAGCATGTAAGCCACCACGTTTGGAGTTTGTAAATCAATGAATTTAAGATGTTTCTGCACCATTTCCTGTGTGGGTATACGGAACGCAGCATGTGCTTTACGCAAAGCAATCAAGCCCTGATAATAAGTGAAAATATCTTTGTACTGCGTTTTATTGTCCCAGTTGATCTGGTTTATCGAATCGGGCGACTGATAAGTATTGTGAATCCCTTTTTTATTGCGATAAAGCTCTTCGCCGGCGTAAATAAAAGGAACTCCCTGCGCAGTAAACACAACCGTCTGAGCCAGTTTATTGAAACGCACCAGTTCTTCATCGGTAGTATTTTCCGGCTTTGCTTCATTCAGTTTATCAACCAGGCACATGTCATCGTGGCACGAAACGTAATTGATTATTTGCGTCGGATTGTTAACATAAGGCGCTTTTGAATAAATCAGTTTGGTATAATCAACCTGTGGATGTTGAGTAGCTCCAACAATTCCAAACTTAACACTTTCTTCCAGACTATCGATTCCCGAAACAAAACCCGGAATTTCACCATGCTTCCAACTACCCTTCAGCGCATCGCGAATGTCGTCGCTAAAAACCGCAATATTTTCAAGTTGTTTGGCGTTTTTCTTCAATGCGCGTTCTTCCTCAGGAAGCGGTGAGGCAGCAGCCGTCCAACCTTCGCCGTAAATAAAAATACTCGGGTCTATTTTGTCCAAAGCGGCACGCACTTCGTTCATGGTTTCAATATCGTGAATTCCCATCAAATCGAAACGGAAACCATCCACATGATACTCAGTAGCCCAATAAACAACCGATTCGACGATAAATTTACGCATCATTGGACGTTCCGATGCTGTTTCGTTGCTGCAACCCGAAGCATTCGACCAGGTGCTGTCGGCATTAAAACGGTAAAAATATCCCGGAACTAATAAATCTAAATTTGAATTTTCACCTATAAAAGTATGATTATAAACCACATCCATTACCACACGAATACCCGAGTTGTGAAATGACTGTACCATTTGTTTAAACTCACGTATCCGGCTCTTGGGATCATGCGGATTGGTTGAGTAACTGCCTTCGGGTACATTAAAATTCAATGGGTCGTAACCCCAATTGTATTTATTTTCATTTAGTTTCGTTTCGTCAATCGAAGCAAAATCGAAAGAAGGTAACAAGTGAACATGGGTAATGCCCAGTTCTTTCAAATGATCTATTCCGGTTGACTCTCCTACTGTATTTTTGGTTCCGTGTTCGGTGAAGGCAAGAAATTTACCTTTATTTTTCATCCCTGAATTTGGTGAAACCGAAAAATCACGAACATGGACTTCGTAAAGAATAATATCCGTAAAATTTACTAATTCAGGACGTTTGTCATTTTCCCAACCATCAGGATTTGTTTCGTCCATATCGATAATGGCGGCACGTTTCCCTTTTACTCCTGTAGCTTTCACCCACATACCCGGCGTTTCATCAAGCCACCGTTCACCAATGCGAACCTGAAATGTATAAAATTTTCCTTTCAGATTTTCATTGATTTCCTTTATCCATGTTCCGTTGTCCGAGCGCTTCATATCGACTGTTTTGTAGGCAGCGCCTTCATAATCATTATCGTAAAGCAACAATTTAACTTTGGAAGCCGTTGGAGCCCAAACTCTGAATTTACTCAACTTTGAAGTGTAAGTCAATTCAAGATCATTTCCTTCATAAACCGGATATTCATCGAAAGAGTTATATGTTGGAATATTACTACAAGCGCTTAAAAATCCTACTATTAAAACCATAAAAACATGATTAACTTTCATAACAATGAATGAATTAAGAAGTTATTTTTTTAGAGAGTAAAATATAACAACAATACAGGTGAATTTAATTGTACAATTAAACTCACCTGTATAAAAATTAAGTTATTTTGCTGTAGGAACTTCAATCCCATTTCGTAGCAGCAACGCATCAATGGTTGGTTCTTGTCCACGGAAACGTTTGTAGAGCGTCATTGGGTGTTCGGTTCCACCTTTCATCAAAATATTCCGGCGGAACGATGCCGCAGTTTTTTTATCGAAAATGCCATTTTTCACAAAAACGGAATACGCATCGGCATCAAGCACCTCAGCCCATTTGTAGCTGTAATATCCGGCAGCATAACCTCCGGAAAAAATATGACTGAAAGTCGGGCTCATAGCCGCATCGCTAACTACCGGAAGTATTTGAGTAGTAGCCATGGCTTCTTTTTCCATTTTCACCACATCGCCTGTGTACGGATTTTCGATGGTATGCCAGGCCATATCAAGGAAACCAAAACTCAACTGGCGTAAGCAGAAGTTGGCATTATTGAAATTTTCAGCATCTTTAATTTTCTGAATCAGTTCGGCAGGTATTTTTTCGCCGGTTTTGTAATGCACCGCAAAGCCATCCAGAAATTCTTTTTCCGAAGCCCAGTTTTCCATTATCTGTGAAGGTAATTCTACAAAATCGCGATAAACATTTGTTCCTGAAAGCGATTCGTACTTGCATTTAGTCAACATACCGTGTAGGGAATGTCCAAACTCGTGAAGGAATGTGGTTAATTCATCGTAAGTTAACAAGGCGGGTTTTGTTTCGGTCGGACGCGTAAAATTCATAACAACAGTAATATGGGGACGACTGTCGGTTTTTCCATCCATAAACTGAGGTTTAAATTCGTTCATCCATGCACCGGCACGTTTTCCATCGCGTGGATGAAAATCGGTATAAAGTACGGCCAAAAATTTACCCTTTTCGTCCATCACATCATAAGCATCCACCTCGGGATGATAAACAGGAATATCGGCATTTTTTACGAACGTAATGCCATAAAGCCTGGTTGCCAGACCAAACACTCCTTTTTTTACATTTTCGAGTTCAAAATAGGGTTTCAGCATTTCGTCGGTAAGATCAAATCTTTCGGCTTTCAGTTTTTCGGAATAATACGACCAGTCCCAGGACTGAACTTTAAAATATGCCCCATTTTTATCGGCATAAGCCTGGACTTCGGCATATTCTTTCTCGGCAGTAGGTTTGTATGCTACAAGCAATTTATGAAGCAAATCATTTACATTCTCTTTATTTTCGGCCATACGATGAACCAACACATAATCGGCATAAGACTTGTGTCCCAATAAATTGGCAATTTTCAAGCGTGTGTTACCAATTTGACGGATGATTTCAAGGTTGTCATATTCTCCGCCCAACATATTACGGGTAGAATAAGCCATATATAATTCGCGACGCAAATCGCGATTATCGGCATATTTCATAACAGGCACGTAAGTAGTGGCTTTCAAATCAAGCAGCCAGCCTTCTTTTCCGGCTTTTTTCGCATTGAGCGCCAGCATATCGAGCACATCTGCCGGTAATCCTGAAAGTAAATCTTTGTTGGTAATTGGCAGATTCCATTTATTGGTTTCTTTCAGCGCATTTTGACCGAAATTCAGACTTAACAGGCTAAGTTCTTTTGACAATTCACTATAAACTGCTTTATCACTTTCTGATAAATTAGCCCCATTATCGGCGAAACCGTCATAAGTATTTTTCAACAGCATTTCTTGTTCGGGTGTAAGTTTCAGTTTATCTTTAGTTTCGTAAACTGCTTTAACGCGTGCAAAAAGCTTTTCGTTCAGACGTATTGCATTTGAATGTTCGGTCAGGATGGGAGATAATTCCTGAGCTATCGCCTGTAAATCATCATTGGTTTCAGAACCCAGTAAATTATAAAAAGGAGAAGCAACCTTATTTAACAACGAACCGCTTTTTTCAAGAGCAACGATTGTATTTTCAAAAGTAGCCGGTTTTGAGTTATTGACTATGGCTTCAATTTCCATATTATGTCGTTTCATTGCTTCCTCAAAAGCAGGCATATAATGCTCTGTTTTAATTTTATCGAAAGGAATTGTTTGATGTGGAGTTTTGTAAGTTTCCAAAAGCGGATTTCCGGCTGATACCAGCCCGGCAACCGATAAAGCAGTCATAAGCAGTACAATTTTTGTTTTCATTTTAAAATAATCTGTCTATATTTATTATTTCGTTAATTTTTATATCAATACATTGGATGCATAGTTTATAACTGCTCAGCATCTTATATTTTTATAACCTTTTGATTTTCAGTTC
>DIFH01000098.1:0-22661 GCA_002427615.1 Paludibacter sp. UBA5753 | reverse complement strand
AAGAGTTTAAATGCGTAACAATCAAGTAAATGGCTAATTATTATCAAATCTTTCAGGGCGCTGAGTAGTTACCATAGTTTTCAAAAAAATATAAATCGCATTTAAAACGCATTTAAGTTAAAATACATCCTGCAATTTTTTCCAAAAATACACATAATTATTCAAAAGGACAAATTCAAATAAGATTTGATTTTCCCCACAATTTTTAATTATTTATATGCAATTCTTGAAATATAATCACTATAATTGCAAAAAAAAAACAAAGGTATGAAAAGCATTGAAATTCCCTACCTTCAAACACTCAACAATATCGGTATCGATGCTGTTGGAAACATACTTGAAGACTCAGGAAAGCGCGACACGATTGAATCGGTAAACTGGTCGGATTTATTTCCCTATAAACCAATTACTTTCTTCAATATTGCTCGCTCGGACAACAGCATTTTTATCAAATTCTATGTGCGCGGTAATTTATTGAAAGCCGTATATTCAACTGATCAGAGTCCGGTGCATGAGGATAGTTGTGTTGAGTTTTTCTGCCGATTGCCGGGAAACGATTTTTACACCAATTTTGAATTTAATTGCATCGGAACTTGTTCTGCCTCAAAACGCAGGGCGCGGAAAACAGAGGTGGTTCCTTTCAATGTGAGTGAAATGCAGACTATTAAGCGTTTCCCATCGATAGGTACAAAATCTTTTAATGAACTGCAAGGTATTTTTGAATGGGAGCTGACGGTTGAAATTCCTTTTAAACTCATCGGTATCGATCCCTTGAATTTACCTGAAAAATTATGGGCAAATTTTTACAAATGCGCCGATGCTACCGATAGTCCTCATTATGTAAGCTGGAATCCGGTTAAAACAGAAAAACCTGATTTTCACCAACCTGAATTTTTCGGAGAATTATATTTTTAAGAATGAACTCTTAATCGTCCACCTATTAAGAGCTCTACCTTTTATAGTTCAATTCGATTTTAAATCAATTCAGCCTGCTTCAGGATAAATTCCATTTCGGTTTGCACTTTTTCGGCTTCGCGACGGGTTGCTTTGGCATAATCCACATCATCCGAAGCATAGATTATTTGCCGTGAAGAATTTACCAACAACCCACAAGCGCTGTTCAGCCCGTATTTTGCCACTTCTTCCAGACTTCCACCCTGTGTTCCCACTCCGGGAACCAGCAGAAAATGTTCGGGAACAATAGCCCGGATATCTGTCAGCATTTCGGCTTTGGTTGCGCCAACCACGTACATCATATTTTCGTCGGTTCCCCATAACAAAGACGTTTTCAGCACTTTTTCAAATAAGCGTTCCCCTGTTTCAGCATCCTTCATAAACTGAAAGTCGTAAGCGCCTATGTTCGAAGTTAAAGCCAGCAAAGCAACCCATTTCCCATCGTAAGTGAGAAAAGGCGTTACCGAATCCTCCCCCATGTAAGGTGCAACGGTAACCGAATCGAAGTCCATATTCCCGAAAAAAGTGCGCGCATACATAGCCGAAGTATTGCCAATATCACCACGTTTGGCATCGGCAATGATAAACTGATCGGGGTAGGTGGCGCGGATATAACTGACTGTACGTTCCAATACTTCCCAACCTGTGATGCCTAAGCTTTCGTAAAAAGCAAGATTGGGTTTGTAAGCTACACATAAATCGGCAGTGGCATCGATTATAGCTTTGTTGAATTCAAAAATCGGGTCTTCAAATTCGTCGAACAAAAACTCGGGAATCTTATTTACATCGGTATCCAGTCCTACGCAAAGAAATGATTTTTTGCGTTGTATATTTTCAAATAATTCTTGTTTGGTCATATATACTATCTGCTATTTATTCAATTACAATCCAGCATTTTATCTTGACAGCCGTGAAATATTGCTCTTTAATTAGCATTTACAAGAAAACTTGGCGTTTTCTTGTAAATGCTAATTATCATATCAATCCATTTTCAAACCGGTTTATTACAACTCACTCTCTTTCAATCTTTCTGCATTCTCGGCAACAATCAGATTATCGATAACACTTTGAATATCGCCATTCATAAAAGCTGATAAATTATAAATGGTAAAATTGATACGATGATCGGTAATGCGTCCCTGCGGATAATTGTAGGTGCGAATCTTGGCAGAACGGTCGCCGGTCGAAACCATGGTTTTACGCTTCGAACCTATTTCGTCGAGATATTTTTGGTGTTCGATAGCATAAATACGCGAACGAAGTTCAATCATGGCTTTGGCTTTGTTCTTATGTTGCGATTTTTCGTCCTGGCATTGCACGGTGATTCCCGTCGGGATATGCACCAAACGAATGGCGGAATAGGTGGTATTCACCGACTGCCCTCCGGCTCCCGACGAACAGAAAGTATCCACACGAACATCCGATTCTTTCAGTTCGATGTCAAATTCCTCCGCTTCGGGCAATACTGCAACCGTTGCGGCGGAAGTATGCACGCGTCCTTGTGTTTCGGTTTGCGGTACGCGTTGCACGCGATGCACACCCGATTCGTATTTCAGCGTTCCATATACATTTTCGCCCGAAACGGTAAAAATAATTTCCTTGTATCCACCCGATGTTCCTTCGCTCATATTGGTAATTTCAAGTTTCCAACCTTTTGTTTCGCAGTATTTTACATACATTTTAAACAAATCTCCTGCAAAAATGGCCGCCTCGTCGCCACCGGTTCCGCCGCGAATTTCGACGATGGCATTCTTGTTATCTTCGGGATCGGCAGGAATCAGCAACAACTTGATATTTTCCTCCATTTCGGGTATTTTAGGTTCAATGGCGTCAATTTCGCCTTTGGCCATTTCACGCATTTCAGGATCAGTTTCGGTATCTAAAATTTCCTTTGCTTCAGTCAAATGAGCCAGCGCAAGTTCGTATTCGTTTTTTGCATACAGAATTTGTTCCAAATCGTGATATTCCTTGTTTAGTTTCACAAAGCGTTTCTGATCCGAAATCACTGACGGGTCGGTAATTAAAGTCGAAATCTCTTCAAACTTATGTTGTAATCCCTCTAATTTTTCTAATAATGTTTTCTCTGCCATTTTTATTTTTCCGGAATAAGTATTATGGTTTCAACATAATTTATTTCCTGTTTTTATTCATCTTCTTTGTTGCGATACAAAAACCAAGTTTGCCAACTATTAACCTGCAAAAGTTTAAAATTGTTCACCGGTCGCCTATTTTCCAATCAAACTTTTTCTTCTTTCAGCTTCAGCTTGAAGATTTTGCATAAATTTATGAAAACGCCATTCCATGATATGCCGATAGGTAACCTTAGTGATGAAAAAATTAAAGAACCTGCCGAATCTGACCTTAATTTCAAGGGTGATCCAACAACCGGCAGCCCCTTCTTTGGGATTTACATAAAAAACACCGGTAGTTTTTTTCAAAAAATTATCAGAATACAAAACATCAATATCTACTTTCGTTCGTCCATCGGTTAAAATTGTTTTGGTCATTCTGTCGTTGACATGAATATCAGGAAATTTGATTAAATTCGGTATTTCTACATCGCCTATATTTTTAATTAAATCATTTTTTTCATCATATTCGGTTGATTTGAAATTAAAAACAATTATCTGGTCTTTTTCTTTTCTCAATTTCATATCTTGTAATGCCCAACCGAACAAGGCATCCAAATTATATTTTGTTTGATAAAGAAAATCATCAACCACACCGTTCATAATTTCTTCCGGGGCATCTACCCAAATCTGAGTGTATGTTATAAACTCACCGTTTTTATAATAAGTTAATATCGAGTCAGTTGGACTTGCCATACTCATCGTAAAACTGCATAAGAAGATTATTGCAACAAAATATATTCTATACATTTAGTTTGATTTTCAAAAAAGAAACGGTGAATGGTGATTTTAGGTAACATTTAAATTTGTGCAAAATTACCATTTATTTAGCTGAATTAAAAATATAAAAATCAATTTGATTTAACTTAACATATAAAAGCACAATATCCTGTTAAAAAACAAGATGTTACATTCTTCCGCTATAATTCATTCAGGATTTTTATCTGGCTCGTTTATAAATCTCAAATTTTTATGTAAGTTTGTCATTCTAAAACAACAACAAGATGCAACCTTTAGCCGAACGTCTCCGCCCGCAAACTCTCGATCAATTTATCGGACAAAAACATCTGGTTGGCGAAAAAGCCATCCTCCGCCAAATGATTGAATCGGGTCATATTGCATCACTTATCCTGTGGGGACCTCCGGGAGTCGGCAAGACTACCTTGGCTAAAATTATTGCCAACAAGCTCGACCGGCCGTTTTACACCCTGAGCGCTGTAACTTCGGGGGTGAAGGATGTGCGCGAAGTGATTGAAAAAGCCAAACAAAGCCGTTTCTTTTCACAGGGCGGAAATCCGATTCTGTTTATTGACGAAATCCACCGTTTCAGCAAATCGCAGCAGGATTCCTTGTTGGGCGCTGTGGAAAACGGCACAGTAACTTTAATTGGTGCAACTACCGAAAATCCTTCTTTCGAAGTGATTACACCTCTGCTTTCGCGCTGCCAAGTTTATGTGCTTAAATCGCTTGACGACATCGATTTACTTGAATTGGCAAAACGTGCGGTTACCACAGATTTGGAGCTTAAAAAGCGTGAAATCATTTTTGAAGAAACCGACTCTTTGTTGCGTTATTCCGGCGGTGATGCCCGCAAATTACTTAATATAATAGAATTAGTTACGGATGCCACGCCTGAAGGCGCGGTACACTTTACAAATGAAATTGTTACCGAACGTTTGCAACAAAACCCCATGGCTTACGACAAGGATGGAGAAATGCATTACGACATTATTTCCGCCTTTATCAAATCGATACGTGGCAGCGACCCCGATGCGGCCATTTACTGGCTGGCACGCATGGTGGCAGGCGGCGAAGATCCGAAATTTATTGCCCGCCGGTTGGTGATTTCCGCTTCGGAAGATATCGGGTTGGCCAATCCGAACGCTTTGTTGCTTGCCAACGCCTGTTTTGATGCATTACAAAAAATAGGTTGGCCCGAAGGTCGGATTATTTTGGCCGAAGCAACTGTTTATCTGGCATCATCGCCCAAAAGCAATTCGGCTTATTTGGCAATCGACGATGCTTTAGCGCTGGTCGAACGAACCGGAAACCTGCCCGTGCCGCTGCATCTGCGTAATTCGCCCACCAAATTAATGAAAGATTTGAACTACGGAAAAAACTATAAATACTCACATGATTATCCGAACCACTTTGTGGAACAGCAATTTTTGCCCGACGAACTTAAAAATCAATCCATCTGGAAAGTTCAGGATAATCCGGCGGAGAAAAAACTGGGTGACTGGCTCCGCAACTTGTGGAAAGGAAGATTTTAAAGTTTATAAATGCGATTACCCAAACCTAATCAACTGAACCTAATCAACTGAACCTGAATTAATCAACTCATTATTTCCACTTTGACGGATTAAAATATTTTTGCGGTGATACAAAAAGCATAATAGTATTATCAGTTGAATATCAATATATTAAAATGAATAACAATGATAAAATAGAATGTATAGCTACACAATAAACCATTTATTCAAACTTATCAAGAATAATAAAGACTAAATTATCGCCTAATACTGTTATAATATGCCTGTTATCACTCACCGTTTTTCTATCAACGACTTGCAAGAAAGGATATGATATTATGGAAAAATGAGAATGCGGAAAAGTGGTTTGAAACTGGTAACAGACTTGATAACTCATTTTAAACTAATAAGCAATAAACCTGATAATTCGATTGATATAATCAGGCTTATTCATACGAAGAAAGAGGCTGTCTCAAATTTTGTTTTGAGACAGCCTCTTCGAATGATCAAAGAAAAGGTTTCTATTAATTCACTATCACTTTTATTTTTCAGACAAATAACTTGCAATACCTTCTTGCGTTGCTTTCAGGGCTTTATCCCCTTTTTTCCAGTTGGCGGGACAAACTTCTCCATATTCCTCTGTGAATTGAAGAGCGTCGATTACACGTAAAATTTCTTCGACACTGCGTCCGAGCGGCATATCGTTCACAATCTGATGACGAACAATGCCTGATTTGTCGATCAAGAACAAACCTCTGTATGCTTCGGGAGCGCCTTCAAATTTAACATTTCCATCTTCGTCGTAAACTTCCTCGCCTGCCAGCACATCGTATGCTTTGGAAATTTCCAATGAATGGTCGGCTACAATGGGGTATTTAACACCCTGAATACCGCCCTGATTATGTGGGGTTTGAAGCCACTTCCAATGGGAAAAAGCGGAATCAGTCGATGCTCCTACGAGTACGGTGTTACGTGCCTCAAATTCTGCTGCTTTTTCCTGGAAGGCAATTAATTCTGTCGGGCAAACAAATGTAAAGTCTGCGGGATAGAAAAAGAACACAACATATTTTTCTCCTTCATATTGTTTCAATGAAAAATCTTCAACGATTTCCGAACCGTTTACTACTGCTTTCGTGTTAAACACGGGCGCTTGTTTTCCTACTAATACTGACATATATTCTAAATTTTAAATGATTAATTATTTTGAAAGAACAAAAGTATGGATTTAAAATGTATAATCAAAACAAATTTGAATAGAATATATTAATCAAAAGATAGGTTTCGTCTATATTCCCATCAAACCTTGTAAATCAGCGCTGTTGCATAAGCTGCCATGCCCTCTTTCCGGCCAACAAATCCGACTTTTTCCGAAGTGGTTGCTTTAATTGAAATTGAATCGGCCTCAACATGCATGACGCCGGACAAGCATTCCTGCATAGCCGGAATGTGCTGATTGAGTTTGGGAGCTTCGGCACAAACCGTACAATCGGCATTCCCGAACTCATACCCTTTTTCCCTGATTAACGACATTGTTCGTTTCAACAGTATTTTACTGTCAATATTCTTAAATTCATTGGCTGTGTCGGGGAAATGAAAACCGATATCGCGTAAATTTGCAGCTCCCAACAAAGCATCGCATAAAGCATGAATGAGCACATCCGCATCAGAATGACCTGACAATCCAAGAAAATATTCAATTTTAATTCCACCCAGCCACAACTCGCGGTTTGGGGCAAAAACGTGCACATCGTACCCAAATCCAACTCTAATATTGTTCATACATCTGTTATAATGATTATTTTTACCAAATGTTCTCTTTCAAACAAAAATAAAACAACGGTTGTATCATCCGATAAGGACATATACAACCGTTGTTTCGTTTTTGTATTGAATTATTATTGCAATCTTGATGCGGAAAAGATTATCTCACTAAGTTTCTAAGTCCGAATAAATCAAACGATAGTGAAAACCTTAAAGTCTGATCCAATGGATTTGATTGAGAGGTCGAAATCACATAACCTGCATCTAATTGGAATACATTTAATTTAAAACCGGCGCCGGCTGTAAAGTATTTTCTGTTTCCTTTGTATTCATTTTCGTTGAAATAACCTGCCCGAACAAAAAATTGTTTGTTGTAGGCATACTCGGCGCCAACCGACCACATAATTTCTCTGAGTTCTTCTTCGGCGGGAGCATCGGAAAACGACCTGAAAACGCCCGAGAGCATCGACACTTCATTAAAATCGGTGGTAGCATCCGGAGTTGGCACCAACAATTTATTCACATCGGCGCTAAACGAAATCCGTTGAAAATCGTCGATCGGATAATCGAAAGACCCACCCAAACGCATATTGGTCGGGATAAAACTATTGGTTACGTTTTTATCGTAGGATATTTTAGCGCCAAGATTGGAGATATTCAAACCAAAAGATAAAATTCCTTCTCCTGTGGAAACATCGATAGGTTTTCTGTAATATCCTGCAACATCTGCGGCTACTGACATACCCGGGTACATTTCGCTTCCTCCGGACCCATTATAACCGTTATTCAAATCGGAATAAATAAACCGCAAGGCGACAGATGCTGAGAAAGTTTCGGAAAGCATTTGTGAATAAGCAGCATCAATAGCCATCTCAAGCGGATGCGCTGTGCCTTGTGGATAGCCTAATTGATCCATAAGCGTAATATCGCCCAACGAAAAATAACGCAATGAAGCGCTTAAAGCCTGGCGATCGGAAAATTTGTAATAACCAGAGACATACGCCAAATCAATATCGGGAACCAACGACCTTAACCAGGGCGTGTATGACAATGAAACGCCTGCCTGACTTTCCATAAAAACATACTTTGCCGGATTCCAGTACTGTGAATTTACATCAGGGGAAGTTGCGACGCCAATATCACCCATACCTCCTGCGCGGGCATCGGGCGCTATCGACAGGGATGGAACAACTGTAGAAATTGGATTTGGCTCAATGGACATAACTCCCAAAGAGAACGATAATAAAACAGTTAATGTTAAAAGACTTTTTTTCATTCGGAATTATTTTGAGGGTGCAATATTACAACATTTATAATATAAGCTGATTGTTATAACGTATTTTTTAAATTTTATTATTCTATAATGAGTATTTTATTGGTTTTTGACTCAATATCACTGTTGTTTGTATTGATACTAACCCGATATAAATAGATGCCCGATTTTACTTTAATTCCGTCATTCCCAATTAAATTCCAACTTACTTCGTCGGCATTGGACTGATTAAACGACCAGATTCTCCGTCCGGATAAATCAAAAATATCGATCGTGGTATTCAAAATTGTTTCCGGTCTGTCATGTTCTACCACAATTTTGGTTCCTGTTTTTACGGGATTCGGATAGTTGTAGATTTTAAAGATATTTGGAGATAATCCTTTAACCACCTCAAAATCCAATGTTTTTGTATTCGAGTTATTTAATAAATCCCAAGCCTTGAAAGTCAGTGTATGTTTCCCGTTTTGGAGGTCTGATAATTTATATTTCACCACGCCATTTGTGTAAGCATTTGCTGCTGACTGAAAATAATCGTTCAAAACAATGGATTGGCTCGGGTCGTTATCGATAGTCAGCAGTAAATCGTGTCCAATTCCACTTCCAACCCGGTTAATTCCATTGTTGTCATTGATGTTGGCAATAAATAAGGGAGATTCGTTCACCTGATCGCCTGATACAAAGTTTTCGGAATTCAGATACAAATTTATTTCCGGCCCATCGGTGTCGTTTCCAATGTCCGGATTCGTTCCCCCGACAACAAAGTTTTCAAAATATCCCTGTGCTTCGGCATCGGTTGAACCGTCATAAGCATAGTAATTTATCCTGCCTTCACCATAGTTGTATTTCATATCTTTAGGAAGCATAAAGGTAAAACCGTATTCTCCGTTAGTTACAATTGCTTTTCCTGAGAATAAGACATTGGGGCGGTAGTTAAATTTAAATTTATTACTGTCCCATTGTTCCGGTTTTTCAGGATTAAAGAAATCCCTATGGTTATCTAATGTTTTAATTGTTTGGATTTTATCGTAAACAACAATACTTAACTCTCCATTGAAATTCTCAATTTTGTTACCTGCCTCGTCGGCAATAATTCCTTTTATATTGACAACAGACATAGCCCGTAGTGTGTCGTTTCCTTCCACATTGTCGTTTATGGCCGTCGTTTTCACATTATAAGTTGTGGGATAATTCATTTTTACAGCGGGATCGCCCATGTAAACATAGCATAATTTATTGATTTCGTACCCGATATTATTTTTAGCATGAGCAATAACATCGCCGATTCTGTTATGCCGACCATTATCCTTTTTAAATAAATAATTACAAAACAGGCTATTAATTGTGTAATTTTGAGACGAATAAACGGGACGGGCTGCCGAAAAGATTCCGATTCCTCCTCCATAAGGATTTAACACAACCTGTTCGCCCGCCGAAATAGCTTTTACATCAAACTGCAAAAAGTCGCAGGTTGCACCCAACCATAAAGGTAACTGTTTGTTTGTAAGCGATTTCACATCATTTACCGTGAGGATTAGTTCATTGGTCCATCCCGCCGCCCCTGCATGTCCGGTGTAATCGAGCAGGAACAACCCGTTTCGCAACAAATCGTGAAATTGTGTCCGGGCTAACGGATAAGTTTCTCCACTGGCGCTTACTTCCTGCAAATAAGAGTCAAGGTAAATTTTATTAATTTGATAAGCTGGATAATTTCCGGCTAAAAGCGTCGTAACATTGTCAGCCTGTTTCATGTGCAAGGCAGCATCGCCATCGTCGGCAAGGAAACAAAGTTGATTTTTCCAAATACCTTTTTTGGTATTTTTCATGTAATTTATAGTCTTTTCAACAACATTTGTTGCTTCTTCTTTGGTAGAAACGGGGAAACGCCCCACGCCTATATCAAGCAGATGGCCAGGCAACTGAGTGCCTTCGTTGTCATCCAGAAAACCAAAATAATCATCTGTTACATACGAAAGAGTCTGAACAAGTGAATTTTCAGCCTGATACGTTAATATCAGATTTTCTCCCGACATAGCAGGCCATAATCTTCTGTTATCGAAAGTTCCTCTGCCGAAAAGCAACAGATATTTAGGCATGTCAGAGGTGTTTCCCGACTCTAAGGCTCTGTCGTACAACATTTTCATTATCCACCGATAAGCAGTTGCATCCGGAGCCCCTGACGAAAACTCGTTGTAAACCTGTTCGGTAGTTACCACGGCTACGGTCAGTTGGTCTATTTCGCGGTGCGCCTGGGCAAGGGTTTCGGCTTGCGAAAGGAAATTCGGATGAGTTAAAATTACCATATCTACCGGCGGCAATGCGTGTAAATTCTGATTTGAAACAACACCGACGATTTCCGGTTTCAAAAACGCATCGGCAGCTGTGGGGTCTATCGCCAAATAATTTTTCACCTCATTGTTTGAATCCGTAAAAGTCAACTTGCCATTGACCGTTTGGGTTGGCATTTGATAAGTGTTTTGCGGATCGGTAATGTCCCATATTTGCACTTTTGCGCCGGCGTCGCTTAACCGGTATTGGTTAAATCCATTCATTCCCAGATAGTCGACATTTTGGAATTGCATAGCAGATCCACTCATTTTTAGATATCTGCGTGTGTTTATTTCCAGATAATTCAAATAGCCTGTCGATATAGATGTCGGTTTTATGTATTTTAAATTAAAGGTAAAAACTTCTTTTTCAGGAAGAAAGGTATATATTCCAGTAGCTGCTTTTCCCTTTTCATATTGATCATTATTGGAAATTCCGGCAACCTGCAAGGTTTTGGTCTGACCACCTGCCATATTTAACTCGAAAGCAGATGAAACTGAAGAGCTTGCAGCAACATCCAATCGTACTTTTGTTGAACTTGTAAGAACCGGATTGGGAAAATTGAAACTGATACTCAGATTGGTGTTTTCCCTGAAAGAGTCTCCGTAAAACTCTTTTCCCGACAGGCACAGGTTTACTAATTCCTTTTCGTAGACATTATAATCGATGAATTCATCCACAGGCAGAACAGTTAGATTATTGGGTAAGGTTGTAGTCTTTGTTTCAATCTTTCTTCCCGTTCCTGCATCCGAGGTTACAAAATAATAACCATAGTTTGAATAAGGATTAATTACATGGGTAAACATGCCTTTTGACTTATCATAGCTCCATTTGTTCACCCCTTGTGCGTAGAACAAAATATAATCACCCGCATTAAAAATACCATCCGAACCTTTCTCCATGTATATGGACAATTCAGGTAAATCATCAGTTTTGGCAATTAAGAAACTTTGTTCGAGCATAGCTCCGCCGTAACCAAATATCCGGACATTGGCAGGCGTTATACCCATCGAATTTAGATCCTCGAAAGTTAATTTATAAACACTGGAGTTGACAATTTTAATTTTCACAAATTTACTGGTAGCCAAAACCGAATTAGCCGCATAAGTATGACGGGTGGCAGCCTGCATTTTCTGAGCAACATTACTCTTTTCGGTTTTTAAAACAAACGATTTCAACTTGAATATCTGACCTGAACGTTTGACAAACGGGAACACTCTTATATTGAGAAAACTGTTACCGCGTTCCTTTAAGATTTGTGATTCGATCAGGGGATTTTCATTCAGTTCTGCATCGCCGGGCATGAGGAGGGATTCAGCGGCAGATAGATTTACATACACCGTATTTTCTATTGAAACAATATAAGAAAATGATGGATCCGCTGCAAATCGTCGATTAAAATAGGGCAATTGATTTTCATCAGGATAAACCGCTCCCTCAAAAGCAATTACGCTTTTACTGAATGTGTTTGCATACCATTTCTGAACACCTTGCCAGTTGAGATGATATGCCGTCGAACTTTCGATTGCCTGGGCATGCACACTGAAAGTTACAATAATGAATAAATATAATAGAACAATTTTACATTTCATACAGATCAGAAAACGAAGATAAATAATAGCAAAGAAACGATTTTAGATTCGTTTTATTGTTTTGATAATGAAATTAAAAACGATATTATTTGATTTTAAAATCGAACATTTTAGTATCGAGAATATACCCTTCCAGCCTGTCTCCAACGGCAACTTTTCCAACTCCGGCAGGCGTTCCGGTGAAAATAATATCGCCTATTTTCAAAGTAAAGAAACGACTGACATAGGCAATAAGTTCATCAACCGGAAAAATCATATCGGCAGAATGACCTTGTTGAACTGTATTTCCATTCAAATCGAGGCGAAAACGGATGTCTTGCACATTGCCCAATTGCTCAATGGGTAAAAAATCGCCTATGACTGCCGAATTGTCAAAAGCTTTTGATATTTCCCATGGTTTTCCTTCTGTTTTTAGCCGGCGTTGTAAATCACGGGCTGTAAAATCGACGCCCAATCCTATTTCGGTATAATATCTGTGTGCATATTTGGAAGCAATATTCTTCCCTAACCGATTTATTTTTATTATTAATTCGGTTTCGTAATGCAACTCATCGGTAAAATCGGGAATATAAAACGGTTTATTGTTTTTTAGTAATGCCGTATCAGGCTTCATAAAAACAACGGGTTCGGCAGGATTTTTTGAATTAAGTTCTTTATTGTGTTCAACGTAATTTTGTCCTATGGCTAATATCTTCATTTTGAGTTATTATTAATTTTCTTTTGACAGTTCTCACATTCTTTAATGGCATTTAATCTGTTAAACATTACTGCCAAATGCGCGTATATTGAGGTGTTTTGTACCACTATTTTTTCGGGAACGCGTATTCGATAAGGCGTAAAATTCCAAATAGCCTGAATACCTCCGGCTACCATCATTTCGGAAACTGCCTGAGCTTTATCAACCGGTACGGTTAAAATTCCGATATTGACCCCTGTCTGTTTTTGCAGTTCAACAAACCGGTCGATATGATGAATTGGAATGCGATTGATGCTTGTGCCCGACAATTCATATTTGACATCGAAACCTGCAACAATTTCCAAACCGAACTGAATCAATCCGTTGTCGTGCATTAACGCTCCTCCAAGATTACCCACGCCAAACATAAATGCGTTGTGCGAATTAGTGAAACCCAAAAAATTTTCGAGTACGTCTACCAATTCTTTCACATCATAGCCAACACGGGTGCGACCCGAAATTTGCACATAAGATAAATCCTTGGCTACCATCGATGCGTCTACGGCAATATTTTTCGCAATCTGAGTAGAGGATAAAAACGATTCGCCTTCCTTTAAAAGCAGCTGAGCATAAGCCAAATACCATGGCAAACGCCTTAAAGTAGGTTCGGGAACCTTAAATAAATTTGTTGATTCTAAATTCGACATCTTGGTGTGTTTTTAAACATTCGACATGCAAAAATAATCATTTTTTTTATAAAGTCTAATTTACAACTCATTAAAAAACTCTTACTATCAATTTCAGCCTTTATCCGACAGATTATTGGATAAAATGTTTAACTTTGCAAGTTATAAAAATCATAACATTCAAGATTACAAACTGCTGAATATCAAATATTAATCAAATCAGATGGAGTACAATTTTAAAGAAATAGAGCAGAAGTGGCAAGCTTATTGGAAAGAAAAAGAAACTTACAAAGTTGATACAAATCCCGAAAAACCCAAATTTTACGTTTTGGATATGTTTCCCTATCCTTCGGGAGCCGGATTGCATGTGGGACATCCGCTCGGCTATATTGCTTCCGATATTTTCAGCCGTTACAAACGCTTGCAAGGGTTCAACGTACTTCACCCGATGGGTTACGACGCCTACGGTTTACCGGCAGAACAATATGCCATCCAAACAGGTCAACATCCGGCTGTTACCACCAAAAAAAATATCGACCGCTATAGGGAACAATTAGATAAAATAGGTTTCTGCTACGACTGGAGTCGTGAAATCCGAACCTGTGACCCCGATTATTACCAGTGGACCCAATGGGCATTTATCCAAATGTTCAACCATTATTTCAATACGCAACTTCAGAAAGCACAACCGATTACTTCACTTGTAAAAATGTTTGAAGCTTCAGGGACAGAAGGAATCCAGGCTGCGTGCACCGAAGAGCTGACTTTCACTGCCGAAGAATGGAAAGCAAAAACCGAAAAAGAGCAACAGGAAACTTTACTCAATTATAGAATTGCCTATCTGGCAGATATGAAAGTGAATTGGTGTCCGGCGTTGGGAACTGTTTTGGCCAACGACGAAGTTAGCGAGGGCGTTTCCGTTCGCGGCGGTCATCTCGTGGAACAACGCGTTATGCGCCAGTGGAGCTTACGCGTTTCGGCTTATGCGCAACGTTTACTCGAAGGACTTGACAAAATCGACTGGACCGAGTCGCTGAAAGAGACCCAAAAAAACTGGATTGGACGCAGCGAAGGTGCGGAAATGAAATTTTCCCTCTCCTTTGGAGAGGGTCGGGGAGGGGTAATTGAAGTTTTCACCACCCGCGCCGATACCATTTACGGCGTAACTTTCATGGTACTTGCACCCGAAAGCGAATTGGTAAAGGTTTGCACCACTCCCGAACAAGCTGTAGAAGTTGAAAATTATATTGCAGCCACAAAAAAACGTACCGAACGCGAACGTATTGCCGACCGGCGTGTTACAGGCGTTTTTTCCGGCTCTTATGCCATTAATCCGGTAAGTGGAGCTGAAATTCCTATCTGGATTTCGGATTATGTGTTGGCAGGTTACGGAACCGGCGCTATCATGGCTGTTCCGGCTCACGACAGCCGCGACTATGCATTTGCACGTCATTTTAACCTGCCGATTATTCCGTTGATTGAAGGTTGCGATGTGAGCGAAGAAAGTTTTGATGCCAAAGAAGGCATCATGATGAATTCCGGTTTTCTCGACGGATTGACTGTAAAAGAAGCCATTGAAGCAGCTAAGAAATATATTGCCGACAAAGGAATCGGACGCGTGAAAGTGAATTATCGTTTGCGCGATGCTATCTTCAGCCGCCAACGCTATTGGGGCGAGCCATTCCCCGTTTACTATAAGGACGGAATGCCTTACATGCTCGACGAAAGCCGCTTGCCGCTCGAATTGCCTGAAGTGGATAAATTCCTCCCGACCGAAAAAGGCGAACCACCGCTGGGACGCGCCAAAAATTGGGAGATCAATGGTTATCCGCTCGAATTGAACACAATGCCCGGTTTTGCCGGTTCTTCGGCATATTACCTGCGCTACATGGATCCAAAAAACCACAAAGCCTTGGTGAGCAAAGAAGCAAACGAATACTGGCGCAATGTGGATTTGTATATCGGAGGCACCGAACATGCTACCGGTCACCTGATTTACAGCCGTTTCTGGAACAAATTCCTTTTCGATTTAGGACTGGTTTGTGAAGATGAACCGTTCAAGAAACTGATTAACCAGGGAATGATTCAGGGGCGAAGCAATTTTGTTTACAGAATAAAAGACACGAACACTTTTGTTTCATTGAATCTGAAAAATCAATATGAAACGACGCCGATTCACGTGGACGTCAATATTGTTTCGAACGACATTCTCGATATTGAAAAATTTAAAAACTGGAATCCTGAATACAAAACGGCTGAATTTATCCTCGAAGAAGGTAAATACCACTGCGGTTGGGCAGTCGAAAAAATGTCGAAATCGATGTACAATGTGGTGAATCCCGATGATATTGTGGAAAAATATGGCGCCGACACACTGAGGCTTTACGAAATGTTCCTTGGTCCGCTCGAGCAATCGAAACCCTGGGATACCAACGGCATTGATGGCGTCCACCGCTTTCTGAAACGGTTGTGGAGTTTGTTTTATAAAGATGGAATTTTCGTTGTAACCAACGATGAGCCGACCGCTGAAGAACTGAAAGTTCTACACAAAACCATAAAGAAAATTACGTTTGATATTGAAAACTTTTCGTACAACACATCCGTTTCGGCTTTTATGATTTGTATCAACGAACTGTTCACATTGAAATGCAGTAAAAAAGCCATTCTCGAACCTTTGGTTATTTTGCTTGCTCCTTTTGCGCCGCATGTAGCCGAAGAATTGTATCACGCACTTGGAAATGAAACAACGGTTTGCGATGCGGTTTTCCCTGTCTGCCATGAAGAATATCTGAAAGAGTCAGCCGTGAAATATCCCATTTCATTTAATGGAAAAGTTCGTTTCACATTAGAGCTTCCTGCCGATATGAGTAAGGAAGATGTAGAAAAAACAGCTTTGGCAAACGATCAAACGATCAAACAACTGGATGGAAAATCGCCTAAAAAAGTGATTGTGGTTCACGGGAAAATTGTGAATATCGTCATATAAACCGCTGATCAATAAAGTGGAGGCGGATTAGGATTGTCTTATAAAAAAATAATATATGGAAGATGCAAGAAAAAAAAAGCGAGACGAGAATAAAATTGTCTCTCCGGAATTTACCCCGACAAAGTCGGAAAAAAACAGGAGCCGCGTTAAAAGTATCACCAAACACACATGGATTGATATTCGGGAATATTTTTTCATTGCATTTGGTCTGTTTTTATACGCAGGCGCCTGGAAAGCCTTTTTATTGCCGCATCAAATTACGGGAGGAGGAGTTACCGGCGTGGGCGCTTTGGTCTACTACGCCACAGGAATACCGATTTCAATCACCTATTTTGCCATAAACGCTGTTTTATTGTTGATTTCAGTTCGAATTATTGGACTAAAGTTCAGCCTTCGAACAATTTATGGCGTTGCTATAATGACTCTTTTCTTTTCCGTGTTACCGCAGGCTGTTCCGGGTACATTCGTAGGAAAGGAAGATAACTTTATGGCTTGTGTAATCGGAGGTTTGCTTTCCGGCGCCGGTATCGGTTTGGTATTTTTATCAAACGGAAGTTCGGGCGGCACTGATATTATAGCAAAGGTTGTCAATAAATACCGCAATATTACACTTGGCCGAACCTTACTTTACTGCGATGTGTTAATTATTTGCTCGTCCTATTTTCTTGAATTCGGTAGTTTGGAAAAAATCGTATATGGTTTGACGGCAATGGCTATCACCACCATAACGGTCGATATGGTAATCAACGGTGTACGCCAGTCGGTTCAGTTTTTTATTTTCTCAAAAGAATATGAGCAAATTGCCACACGTATCAATATTGAAGTTCATCGAGGTGTAACGCTTCTTGATGGAATGGGCTGGTACTCCAAGGAACCTGTAAAAGTGATAACAGTGATAGCCCGTAAAAACGAATCGATAAAAATTTTCCGTATCGTAAAAGAAATCGATCCGAATGCATTTATTTCACAATCGTCGGCAATCGGGGTCTACGGCGAAGGTTTTGATGTGATAAAAGGAAAATAGTTTCTATCGTATTATTGCCTTATTTTTCAATACGCAATAATCTTCCGGTTTGATAATCGACATAAACCTTTGATTTAGGGGAAGCAAATATATCTTCTCCAAATGGAACAACGACGCCGAACTGAGGCATCAGAACTTTATCGGAGTAAAGTGTTTTCACGCCATCGCCAACAGTTACAAGCGTAGTTGCGGGAAGAAGCGTATTAATCACCGATTGGGCTTTCTTGTTTTTGGTATCTGACGGAATTGTTTTTATTTTTTCAGGAACTACACTGATAAAATAGGGAACACCCGTTAAATCATCCGCCGAAACCAATCCTTTTAAAGCCGACAAACGGAATAACACCATCTTGTTCACCGTAGAATCGGGTGTTAAATACAAAGTATGTTTTTGTGTTTCAACACTCTTTTTCCCTACAAACAACTCCGTAAGTTCACGTTCCATGTTGTTAAGCCCATCGAGCATGGTTTTAAGCGAAGTTCCATCAGCCGGCAAGTGATCAAGATCGCCCGTAAGCAGGCTCAACCGGCTTTCACGTATTCTGTAAATCTGTTTGGCAACTCCTTCGGCTAATTTTGCAACCGATCCTGCCATCAAATATTCTTCCCCTAAAGGCAACAAAGCAAGCTCCTGTTGAACTTGTTTATTCGTTGAGACGGTTGTCCGATCTTCATAAATTGTTGTATTTGCCGGGACATTGATACCACAAAGCAAGCCTTGCTCGTTTACCGAAAGCAGATTCAGATTCGACTCCTTTGATGGTATAATTGAGTAGGTTCGTTTTGAATCGGGAATTGCACGCCTTTTTACAGTTATATTTTTAATGCCGTAATTTGTTTTTTCTTCTAAAACTATCTGGTTTGTAGCCAGATAACGTTCGGAATATTGATAATACAATCCGGGCTTTTGTGTCGTTTTTTCAACTTCTATCTCAACTGAAAGTTCGGTTTTAGGCAATGAATATACGACAGTCGGTTGACCTTCGGTTACCGAAAAACTTCCCTGAGCGTTTACAGTCAGGATTGAAGTAAATAAGGCAAAAATAATGATGAACCTTTTCATTTTAAATTGTGGTTTTAAAATTATAAACTTAAAACAGTGTTTTTTAGTATAAAAATTGGCCTTTTATTTTTTTGCTTTCGTCGTTTTTTTGGCAGCTGTTGTTTTCTTGGCAGTTGTTGTTTTACGTCCAAATCCTTTCTTTTTCGCTCCTGCATCGGGTTGAGCAGCCATTAATTCGCGGCATTTTTCAAGAGTTAAAGCAGCCGGGTCTGTCCCTTTCGGGATTTTATAATTTACTTTTTCACAAGTAAAATAGGGCCCGAAGCGGCCATTCAGCACAAGTATTTCACCATTTTCGCCCAAAGAACAAATCAAACGATTTTTTTCTTCTTCGCGTTTTGCTTCAATTATTTCCACTGCGCGTTCTGCTGTAATTTTCATTGGATCATCGGTTTTTGGCAACGAATAGAAAGAGCCGTCGTGACGGATATAGGGACCGAAACGACCAATAGCAACCGTCATTGCCTTTTCTTCGAATTCGCCAACCTGACGCGGTAGTTTAAATAATTCCAATGCATCTTCCAATGTAATGTTTTCGATGGATTGGTCGCGGCGCAACGAAGCGAAAACAGGCTTTTCTTCTTCTTCGGCAGTACCGATTTGTGCCAAAGGACCGAATTTACCGATTTTTACCGACAACTGACGTCCGCTTACCGGATCCACGCCTAAAATTCGCTCGCCAACCTGACGTTCCGAGTTTTTCATGGTGTCCTCAACAATTGGATGAAATTTCTTGTAGAATTTATCGATTGATTTTGTCCATTGAGTTTTGCCATTGGCTATGTGGTCGAATTCTTTTTCGATATTGGCAGTAAAATCAAAACTCAGAATGTCAGGAAAATATTCCGTCAGAAAATCGTTTACAACAATCCCTATATCTGTTGGGAATAATTTCGATTTTTCGGCGCCGGTATTTTCCGTTTTTATTTTGTCGGTTATTTTGTCGTCAATTAATTTCAGTTCATTGTAATCGCGCTTATTGGCCTGACGATCGCCTTTTTCCACGTAAGTACGGTTTTGAATGGTCGAAATGGTCGGAGCGTAAGTCGATGGACGACCGATACCTAATTCTTCCAGTTTACGAACCAGACTGGCTTCGCTGTAACGGGCAGGTTTTTGTGTAAAACGTTGTTGGGCAACAATTTCTCCGGGAATAAGTTTTTCGCCCGATTTCATTGCCGGAAGCAAGGATTCGTTTTCGGCATCCGATTCATCGTCAGTCGATTCGATGTACACTTTCAGGAAACCATCGAACACAATCACTTCTCCCGAAGCAATAAATTGATATGGGCTGTCCGATATATTGATATAAATCGACGTTTTTTCCAGCTCGGCATCAGCCATTTGCGAGGCAATGGTGCGTTTCCAAATCAGTTCGTAGAGTTTTTTCTCCTGAGTCGTTCCTTCCACCGTGTGAGCATTCATGTACGAAGGTCGAATTGCCTCATGCGCTTCCTGCGCTCCTTTGGTTTTGGTGTTGAAACGGCGCGTGTGAACATATTTTTGACCTGCCATGCTGATGATTTCAGCTTTGGAAGTCTCTATTGCCGAATCGGACAAATTCACCGAATCGGTACGCATATAAGTAATTTTTCCGGCTTCGTATAAACGTTGGGCAACCTGCATGGTTTGCGCTACCGAAAATCCGAGCTTGCGGGCAGCTTCCTGTTGCAAGGTCGAAGTTGTAAAGGGTGGCGCCGGCGTTTTCCTGGCGGGTTTGGTAACAATGCTATCAATCGTGAACCTCGAACTTTTACATTTTTCCAAAAATGCCAGCGCTTCTGCTTTGGTTGAAAAACGCTGCTGCAATTCGGTTTTCAGTTCTACCGGCTGACCTTTTATATCTATCGATTTAAAAATTGCATTTACCCTGTACGAACTTTCAGGAATAAACTGGTTGATCTCGCGTTCGCGTTCCACGATTAAGCGAACCGCTACCGACTGCACACGACCGGCAGAAAGCGACGGGCGTACTTTGCGCCACAAAACGGGCGAAAGTTCGAAACCCACGATTCGGTCGAGGACCCGACGGGCTTGTTGTGCATCCACTAAATTAATATCGATCGACCTTGGAGTTTCAATGGCATGAAGTATGGCTTCTTTGGTAATTTCGTGAAAGACAATACGTTTTGTGTTGTCTTTTTTAAGCTTAAGTTCTTCGTACAAGTGCCAGGCTATAGCTTCTCCTTCACGGTCTTCATCGGAGGCGAGCCAAATCATTTCAGCTTCCTTGCTTGCTTTTTTAAGCTCCGAAACCACTTTCTTTTTATCAGGCGTAACAATATATTGCGGTTGATAATTGTTTTCAAAATCAATTCCGATTCCTTTCTCGGCTAAATCACGGATATGCCCAAAACTTGACATAACACGGTAATCATTCCCGAGAAATTTTTCTATCGTTTTAGCTTTAGCCGGTGACTCTACAATAACGAGGTTTTTTGACATAAATCGTATAGTTAGGTATGTATCGTTTTCAAATCGGGTGCAAAATAACAAAAACAAGTAGGTACGAGCCAAATTTTCAACGCATTATTTTTGTTTTTTATTGTTTTAACTCAAAAACAAAGTCGGAAAGACCTGTTTTACCCCAGATTAGCCACGAAAATTGACACTATTTATAAAAATACGAAATCCATCCAAATATTTTACCTGTGCGTTTTCTTTTTTCCCAAATTAATTGTCTACCTTTACAACTTTCTGACATTCATAAATGTTTTAACAATTACACCATCCTATCGGATATCCCTTCTTTTAAATAAGCATAAAGTGGCGGTGGTCAGGTAGGATTTACCCAGCTTCTTGTATTATAATGACCTTCCTGCCGCAGGCAAGTTTATAATCCGCTCTAAATTCAAAAATAAATATTTATCTTTGCGTAGGAAATGAAATTGTAAGTATTTCGGATTGAAAATACTTATAATACAGGATGTTGGGATTGTAATTATTTCCTCTGGTCATGACCGTTGGTTCACCTCAGACGTTCGCGAAGCTTTATCCATTTTAATAAGGTATATCTGGTAGGACGGAGGGAATTTGAATTGATAAGATTTCGGTGCGCTGCACCTTTACTATCGTGGACTGCTGATTTAGCTACAAATATTGACGGTGCTCCGCACCTGAAAACATTATTAATCGTCTATTTAAAATTCAGGTGCAGCGCACCCAGATATTTGTAGAGATAAAAATACCGAAACAACCCAAAGGTGCAGCGCACCGAAATATTTGTAGAAATGAAAAGACAGATAAACCAAAGGTGCAGCGCACCCAGATATTTGTAGAGATAAATACCGAAACAACCCAAAGGTGCAGCGCACCGAAATATCTATATCCATAAAAATGACACATTATGGCAAATACATACACCCAATGTTATGTTCATCTTGTTTTCTCACCCAAAAACAGGGATGCACTAATAAATAAAACCTGGAAAGAGGAATTGGAAAAATACATTACAGGGATTATTCAAAACCGGAAACATAAGTTGTTGGCTATTGGATCAATGCCGGATCATATTCATATTCTGATTGGGTATAATGTAAATGATCTCATACCTGATTTAGTTGAAGAAATAAAAACATCCACAAATACGTGGATTAAAGAGAAACGATTGTCAAAATTCAAATTTGATTGGCAACGTGGTTACGGAGCATTTACGCATTCGAGAAGGCAGATAGATACTGTAATAAAATACATTATAAATCAAGAACAACACCATCAAAAGAAATCATTTAAAATAGAATATCTCGAGATGTTGGCAAAAAATGGAGTCGAATATAAAGATGAATATTTGTTTGATTTTTTTGGAAATCAGGATGGATAAGATTTCGGTGCGCTGCACCTTTACTATCGTGGACTGCTGCTGATTTAGCTACAAATATTGACGGCGCTCCGCACCTGAAAACATTATTAATCGTCTATTTAAAATTCAGGTGCAGCGCAC
>DIFH01000134.1 GCA_002427615.1 Paludibacter sp. UBA5753 | reverse complement strand
TGTTGACCGCTTCGCCGAAAAATACGTAAGCCTTACGCCTTACCATTATGCAGCAAATAATCCAATATATTACATTGATGTCAATGGAGATAGTCTCTGGATTACGCATAATACTGGCTTTTTAGGATTAGGTGGTAAGCAAACCGTACTATACGAAAATGGAAATCTTTACAACAAAGATGGCTCTGCTTATACAGGTAAGGTTAAAGGCTTCTTATCAAAAAGTGTTAATGCTTTAAATACAATTAGTGGCACACAAGAAGGCGGAAATATGGTTGGGGAGTTACAATCATCAGCCAACAACTTTACTTTAGTTAAGGGAGATAGTAAATTTTCTGCAAGTAGTGCAACTAAAGCATATGCAAATCAAATTCAAACAGACCCAGCACAAGCGGGGACATTCCAAGCATTACAAAATGCTGGTGTTAATTTAGCTGGTGGCTCAGGCGGCACGATTTCTTGGAATCCTTCAGGAGCAACATTACCAACATTAAATGGTTCGGGCGTAAATGGAACTACCGATTTAGCACATGAAATGTTCCATGGATTAGATGCAAACAGGGGATTGTTAGACAACCGGGTTGACCAGGGAATAGAGCGTAGTGAATGGCAGGCAGTTTATAGAGAAAATATGCTTCGTTCCCAATTAGGAAATACATTAAGAACCCATTATATAAAAACAGTTGATGCAAATGGGGCTTTTATAGGTGGTTCTGGTACACGAATGCTAACTCCGGCAAACCAACCAATGCTTCCAACCTGGTATACACCATAATTTAATTGTCTATGAAATATTTATTAGGAGTAGTTTTGATTTTAACATCATGTACAGTGAACAAAGACTTAACTACAGTAAAATACAGCCCAACACAAGCGCATCCAGATTATTATTTAGATGTACCTAAAGGATATGAATTTAAGGGATATGAAGTAACCATAGAAAAAGAAAGACGCTATGTTTACAACGACTCCTCATTTGTTTATATCACAAATTTTAGGAATACACCTAATTATGAAAACATAAAGAGTTTAGGGGATAGTGTTTTGCAACTTAGATTTCAAAATGAAGAATTAACGAAACAAGTTAATGAGCTTTTAGGGAAAAATCAGGTTACAGTTTTGCCAGACACTTTTGAATTATCCGGAATGAATAGTAAATCGCTATTTTGGAAGGATATTAAAATAGGAAAGGTAAGTATTGGATATGATAATGTTCCAAAGGAAAAGAAAGAACTCTTTGACAAATCTTTGAAAACTCTTAAAATGAAATAGCAAAAAGCCCGGTAATGCCGGGCTTTTTGCTTTATAGTGCAGCAACGTTTTTCTGGAAAAAATCCTTAAACTTTTTTTTGGTAAGCATTATATCAATCATAGAAAATATAATGCCTTTATCCTTTTCGTCAAGTTCTTGAATGAGCCTCATTTGTTCGCTGGTGGTCTTATCCTCCATAACAATCTCTTTAGGTACTTCACCTTCCATGTGTACAATGGCATCGATAGAAACGCCGTAAAGCTTGGCCAGCTTGTCCAACAGTTCTACAGATGCTTCACGCTGTCCGTTTTCAATCTTGTTGTAATGGGAAATCCCCAAACCAATCTCAATAGCTACCTGCTTTTGCTGTAACCCTTTGTTTTCCCTGAGATGCTTGATATTATTGGCTAAACTCATATAGTTCAAAAATTTTAAACGCTTCAAAGATAGCCATTAAGTCAATAAATGGCAATAAATATCCAAATAGTCATAAATATACTTGCCAGATAGTCAATTTATATTTAGTTTTGCGATGTACAAAATGGCAATAAATTTTTTGACTATGGAAATAAGCGAGATAAAACAACGGCTATCAATGGCAACAGTGTTGCAGTATTACAACCTGAAACCCGACAAACATAACCGTATATGTTGCCCGTTCCACGAAGATAAGACCCCAAGCATGCAGGTTTACTACAAAACCCAAACGGCATACTGTTTTAGCTCCAATTGCAAGACCCACGGCAAAAGCCTTGATGTTATTGATTTTATCATGCACAAAGAGAACCAGGACAAGCACAACGCAATTTTAAAAGCTGCCGGAATGTTGAACGGCCATACAGTTCCGGCAGCCACAGCCCAAGCGGTAAGCAAAGCGGACATACTAACTAAAATGTTCACTTACTTTAAAAACGCCGTACACAACAGCCCCCCGGCAAAACAATACATTGAAAGCCGCAAACTGGATTATGAAAAACTCGAAATCGGCTACAACTCCGGGCAGTTCCACCACGGAGCAAGGAAGGACGAAACATTAATAAAACAATGCTTGCAGGTCGGTTTGTTACAGGATGCAGGGCTTACCAGCAAAACAGGAGATAAAGCATACAGGCCGTTTGGTAAATGGTGCATCGTGTTCCCTTTGAAGAACAAAGCAAACCAAATAACAGGGCTATACTTCAGGAGCACGTTAAACGATACCGATAAACGTCACTACTATTTAGAGAACAGGCAAGGGCTTTATCCTTGCCATCCGAAACCCGAAACCGAAAAGCTGATTTTAACCGAAGCCATCATAGACACGGCCAGCCTTTTATTAGTCCCTGAAATTGTAAACAAATACAGCGTTTTGGCCTGTTACGGCACAAACGGACTTACAGACGAACATAAACAAGCCGTTGCCGGATTAAAACAGCTTAAAGAAATCATCTTCTTTTTTGACGGCGACAAAGCAGGGAAAGAAGCCGTAAACAAGTATGCAGCAATGTTCAAAGAGCTTTTACCTTCGGTAAAAATCAGTAATGTAGAACCAACCGAAGGAGACGACATAAACAGCCTTTTGCAAGGCCATGAACCAAGCGTATTAACTCATTTTAT